>NZ_JANQCV010000003.1:0-123886 GCF_024723515.1 Campylobacter sp. W0066.2
TAGGAAATTTAAAGTATTTTGAAATTGAGCTAATTGGTTTTGCAAATTTATTTTATCATCAATTAAACTTTGTTTTTCATTGGTTAGAATTGTAATTGTGGTTTGTAAATCACTGTATAAAGATACGCTTTCTATAGGAAGTTTAACTTGTAGTTTTTGTTCTAGCTCGTATTGTTTAGCCGCTAATTCTACAGGTGGAATTTCAAGGCGATGTATTTTAAGATTTTTGATCTTTAGTTTACCATTTAAACTTAGTTGTTCTAAAAGTTCGGCTGTTAAGTTGTAGATATGTTGCCAAGGTATATAATAGTTTCTTTCTCCTCCCCAATCCCAAGAATTATAAGCTTTACTTACTAATTTAACAAATTCTTTTTTTACAATATTAATTTCTGTTAAGTTGCTATTTTTATACATTTTAGCAAGATCTAAATATGCCAAATTTCCATATAGTATGGTTGGTTTTTTACACAATATTATGGGTAAAATTCCTCCACTACCTGATTCAACTATACATAAGTCAGATTGGAGGCAGTATAATGCCGCTTCTTTATAAGTCATACCTTGTAAAATTTTAATTTTTATATTGTTATATTTTTGATTTGCAAAATAATTTAAAAAAGTATTAATATATTCGTTTGTTTCATGACCAGTATCAGTTTTTTGTTTATTATTTAGAGTTTTTACAGAGTCTAAAAACACTCGTATATTTTTGTATTTTTTATTTAGCATTTTAATTAACTGCGCTATAGCCTCTACTTGATTTACCCATGTTTTTATGTTTTTTCTGTAAACAAAACTTATAAATAGTGTTAATTCATATTGATTATCGCTATCGTTAGTGCTATTGAATTGTTTAAATATCTTATCGGACATATTTGTCAGTATTTGTATGTTTTGCGTTGTTCCAATTACTTTGTGTATGCTTATTACTTTTAATGGTAGATATACTATTTTTTCGTTTGTATATTGGCATCCAGGAGGTATGTAAAATGCTTCTGTTGAATTAATAAATTTATTAGTATTAAGAATTAAGAAATATTGGAGAATATCATAAAAAAAATGCCAAGGATGTTTGTTGTTTATTGAATATCCAAAACTTATATCATCAAATAAACATTTAGTATAAGGTATTTCTTTTATAGTGTTTAAAAAAACATTGTAATTCGAATGAGCGTTTGGAGTTCCGTATATTATATCATCTACTATGAAATAATCAAATATACCTCTTGCCTGAAAAGCTGCCCATATGTATTTATTTGATTTATCAATAAAAATTACACAGTCTTTATATGAATATATAGCTCTTGTTAATATATTATTATTTATTGGATGGTACACTTCAAAATATTTTTTATTTTCAAAACTTTTATAAAAATTTACAATACCATACAAATCTTTTTTTTCTTTCATTTCGCATATTTGTGATAATTCTCCACTATATTTAGAAAAATCATATTCATTGTATTTAAAATTTTTATTATCTTTACATCTATCTATGAAACGCTTAATATACTCCATCATACTTTACCCTTGTTTGTTTAGTAAATAAAATGTATAATTATATTATATTTTATTATATATAATACACTAAAAAAGATTAATTGTATGGTAACTTTATATGCAATTTCCAAAAAACTTATAATTAATGTTAAAAATTTTTATACAATAACTCTATATCATACTCGTAAAATCATTATAAAAGAAGATATTTTTGTAGGTTGGGGTAGAAAAAAGTCGGGATTGAGGGCTATAGAATTAGCCAAAAAACATAATGCAAAATTTTTGCTTTTAGAAGATGGCTTTTTACGCTCACTAAATTTAGGTGTAGAAGATAGTCCAAGTTTTTCTATCGTTAAAGATGATGTGGGAATTTATTACGATGCAACTGTGCCATCTAAACTTGAAAATATTTTAAATACTTATGAGTTTAGTACCGAAGAGCTAGAACAAGCAAAAAAAGCTATAGAGCTTATAAAAAAAGAAAAACTTAGCAAGTATAATAATAATCTTTGCGTACCAAAAGAGCTTTTTAGTGCTAATGAAGAACGCGTATTAATCATCACTCAAGTAGCAAATGATGCTTCTCTTAAATTTGGCTTAGCTGATAGTTTTTCAACTCAAGATATCATAAATGATGCTATCAAAGAAAATCCAAATGCTAAAATATACATTAAAATTCATCCTGATGTATTAAGTGGTAAAAAACAAAGCGATTTTAACGCACAAGATTTACCAAGCAAATGTGTAGTTATAAAAGAAAATTATAATCCCATAGAATTGCTAAGTTATTTTAAAAAAGCTTATACTAAGACTTCTGGTATGGGCTTTGAAGCTTTGATGTTAGGATGCGAATGTGTGTGTTATGGTATACCTTTTTATGCAGGTTGGGGTTTGACTCAAGATAAGTTAGAGTGCAAAAGAAGGCTTAAAAAAAGAAGTTTAGAAGAGGTTTTTTGTGCTGCTTATATTTTATATAGTGAGTATTTTAATCCTTATTTAAATCAAAAAAGTGATATTTTTGATACTTTTTATACTTTAGCAAAGTATAAAAAGATAGAACAAGCTAATTCAAATACTTTGTATTTTTTAGGTTTTACTTTGTGGAAGCGTTGGTTTATGAAGCCATTTTTTAAAGCAAAAAGCAATAAGATTATTTTTTTAAATTCACTAGATGAACTTTACAAAGCGAATTTAAATCCTGAGGATAAAATTTTCATTTGGGGTAAAAAGTATGATAAAGCTTTATTAGTCAAAGATTTTAATAATGAAATTTTCTTAGTAGAAGATGGCTTTTTACGCTCTGTTTTTTTGGGCTCAGATCTTACGCGCCCTTTTTCTTTAATAGTAGATAGCAAAGGCTTGTATGTTGATCCAAGCAAGTCAAGTGATTTAGAAGATATTTTGCAAAATCACATTTTCGATGAAAGCTTAAAACAAAGAGCTAAAAAACTCATCACCACCATCACACAAAATAAATTTTCAAAGTATAATGGCTTAAAGCATGAAACATTAAATTTTAATACTAATAAAAAAATCATTTTAATCCCTGCTCAAGTAGAAGATGATGCTTCTATGATCTTAGGTGGTGCAGGTTATGATACCTTAAAACTTTTACAAAGTGTAAGAGAGGCAAATGAAAATGCCTTCATAGTTTTTAAACCTCACCCTGATGTTTTAAGCGGTAACCGTAAGGGTTTAAAAGATAAAAACATTATTTTAAAATATTGTGATGAGATTATAGAAAATGTCAGCATAGATAGTGCTATAAATGTGAGTGATGAAGTACATACTATAACCTCTACAAGTGGTTTTGATGCTCTTTTGCGTGGTAAAAAAGTAGTAGTGTATGGTAAGCCTTTTTATGCAGGCTGGGGGTTAACTATGGATTTGCATGAAATTCCAAGACGTACAAGAATGCTTAGTTTAGAAGAGTTAGTTGCGGGGGTTTTGATCCTTTATCCAAGATACATCCATCCAAAAAGTAAAAATTTATGTGAAGTTGAGCTTGCTTTAGATATAATGTTAAAAATACAAAAAGATTATTTTTCTAAATTTTATTTGCGTTGGTTTATGGATATAAGAATTTATATATTAAGAAAAATAAGAAGATTGATAGAATTTATTTTGATTAGATGAATTTAAGTAAAAAGTTAAAAAAATTTTCTGGCAAAAATGTTTTATTGCTTCAAGGGCCTGTGGGAGGGTTTTTTCGTAAAATTGCTACAAAAATTCCGCAAGCTAAGGTTTATAAAGTAAATTTTAATGGTGGAGATTTTTTCTTTTATCCTTTTAAAAGTATTAATTACACTAAAAGTTTAGCTGAGCTTGAAGACTTTTATAAAAAGCTTTTTGAAGAAAAACAAATTCAAGTCATCTTGATGTATAATGATTGTAGAAAAGTGCATGAAATCGCCATTAATGTTGCTAAGCAAATGGGTATTGAAGTATGGATTTTTGAAGAAGGTTATATTAGACCAAATTTTATTACTTTTGAAAAAGATGGAGTGAATGCAAACTCGACTTTACCAAGAGAAAAAGAATTTTACCTAAGTCAGAAAAAATTTGATAAAGATTTTAAATTTAAAACTTTCTCAAGTACTTTTAAAAATATGGCCTTTGCTTCATTTTTATACTGGCTTTTTGCTTTTTTATTTTCTTGGTATTTTAATAATTCTTTACATCATAGAAGTTTAAAACTATTTGACTTTTTACCTTGGCTTTGCTCAGTATATAGAAAAAACAAATACAAAATCACAGAAAAAAGTTTAAATGAAAAAATTCTTTCCCTAAAACAAAAGTATTTTTTAGCTATTTTACAAGTGCACAATGATACTCAACTCTCCCATCATTATAAAAAAACTACAGAAAAATTTATAGAAGAAGTGATCATCTCTTTTGCTAATCATGCCAAAGCAAAGTCATATCTAGTTTTTAAGCACCATCCTATGGATCGTGGTTATAGGGATTACACAAAACTTATAGAAGATTTGAGCTTAAAATACAATGTCGAGGGTAGAATTTTATATGTACATGACTTACACTTACCTACGCTCTTAATCAATGCAAGAGGCACCATAGTCATAAATAGCACAGTAGGACTTTCTGCTTTATATCACAATAGTCCTTTAAAGGTTATGGGAAAAGCCTTTTATGATATTGAAGGTTTGACTTATCAAAAAAGCTTGCATACTTTTTGGAAAGAATGCAGAGCATATAAACCTGATGCGGTTTTACATGCTAAATTTAGAAATTATGTGATATATAAAACCCAAGTCAATGGAAATTTTTTTCAAAAATACTAGTTTAGATTAAATTTTCTTTTTGTAGTTTTTTGCAATTTTTTTTAGTTTAAAAGGTAAGCTTAAATAGCCTATTTTAAAAGGAGTTCTTGAAGCTTGCAAAAGTGCATTGCCTAAAAGATAAGGCAAATGTGTTTTGGCTATTTGAGCATGTTTATAGTCAGCATAAGCTTTTAGTGGTGGTAAGTTTTTTTGATCTTTTTGATTTTTAAAATGATCTTTTTTGACTTTTCTTAATTCAAAAGGTATTTTGAAGTATCCTAAAAAGCTTTTGCTATTTTTCATGATAGTTTCCCCAAGCTTATAGCTTAGTCTTTCTTTTATCCTTAAACTAGCTCCATAAAGCCTATTGTCTTGATGGATGAATATTTCATATTCATTTTTTAAACCTTTGTGGTCTAAAAAATGTAAAAGACTATGATTTTGACTTTGTAAAAATGTTTGCATATCAAGTTTTTTTAGTTCATGGTATTCTAGTGCTAATTCTTTATAAAATGCTATAGGTGGTATTAAAGAATCATGGGTATTTGTAAGATAATTCTTACATTCAATTTTTTTATCATTATCATTTTCTAAAAGTAAAATTCCTATTAAGTCCACATAATCAAGCCTTGGTGTTTTTTCATTTGCTATGCTTAAGCCAGAACTTTCCTCGTTTTGCTTGATAATTTGTGTATTAACATACAAAAAGGTTTGCTCATCGCAAATTGCTTTTTCATTTTGTATATCTTGAAAAGTATTGATAAGTCCAAAATTTTTTACTAATTTAAAAGATGAGTTTTCAATGCTTATAGATGATATAGCATGGGTTGATGAATTGGTGTGATTCCAAGTATGTATGCCTAAAATTTGATAGTTTTTTAACTCTTTTGGAAAAATGATTTTTTCATTAGCTTTAATCTTTGTAGTTTTTTCACAAAAAAATGAGTTTTTATGTTCTATTTTAGTTAAATTTGAAGGTGCAAAGATATGATATTTTCTTTTCGAGCAAATGATATTTTCTTTGGATTTTTTAAAGCTATGTAAATTTTTAATGATGTTTTTTCCAAGCTCTTGCATAGCTAGTGGCATAGGGTGAAATTTATAGTTTTGATCAAAATCATAAAGATTATTTTTTTTGTAATAAAAGTCTACATCGATTAGATTAAAACCATAATAAGCACAATTTTTCCTATGAGCTTCATTGATAGCTTTTGATTTGTCATTACAAGCTGGTATAGGGAGTATAAGCACTATGGTAATTTTGTTTGCTTTGTAAAGTTCCTCGTAAAAATAATCAATATTTCTAAGTATAATATTTAAACTCATAGGGCTTAAATAATCATTGATATTTGATTCACTGATGAGAAAATCACTGTTGATTATAGTTTTTTCATGGCGTATTAACTCATAAAGATTTTGTAAAGAAGTGCTAAGTCCTAAAGCGTAATTATGTAGTGTAATGTCTTTATTTTCAAGACCTATTCTAAGACCATTTTTAACTACACTATTGCTACCACCTAGTAAGATTACATCCATAAGTTCTTTCTTGATTTTATAATTTTTTATTTATTTTATAAAATATTTTTTAATGAATAATTTCAGAGTAAAAACACCTCATTTTGCCTTTAAATAAGCATTTGACAAAGATAACAACTTTAGCTATATTTTTAAATTCATTTTGAGTTTATTTGGGATTTTAATGGATAAATTGTGTCAAAAAAGAGATGTTTTTTATATAGCTGGTTATGATCCTAGAGGATATAGGCATTATTATGCTATGTTTAAAAAAAATTTAGCCGAGCAAAATATACTTTTAAATTATAATTATACTTTATCAAAAGCTCAGGTTAATGCTTATCCTCTTTGGCAAATTCAAACCCCATATGCAAACACCACTTACATCTTTTTAAGCTGGAATGATATAGTCAAAAAAAACTGGTCAGAAGGTATAAAAGATGCCTTGAGTGATTGCTATAGTTTTTTTCGAATTTATACTATAACAGGGCTTTTTTTAAAATTTGGTAAAGAATCTCCACACCAACTCATCACAGGCTATTATCCATTTTTTTATGTACTTTTGAGTTTGATTTTTACTTTAGCTTGTGCTTTTGGAAGCTTATTTTATTTGCAAAATTTTCATATTATTTTAGGAATTTTGGTTTTTATTTTATCATTAGTATTTTTACCAAAAATACTTTATAAATTAGGCAAGAAATTAGCTGTTTTTTGGATAGCTAGAATTTGTTCTTTTTGTGCAAACTGGGAGAAAAATTCTCAAGGTGAGCTTGAGTTAAGAATGGATGATTTTGCTAGAGTTATTTTTGAAAAACTAAAAGAAAATGCAAATGATAAAAACTATGAGCTCATCTTAAGCGCACATAGCGTAGGAACGGTGCTTTGCATAAATGTTTTAGCAAAAGTGCTTAGAAAATGTGAAAAAGAAAATATTTCTTTTGAAAATTTAAAGGTTTTAACTTTAGGTGAGTGCATACCTTTGGTAAGCTATCAAAAAAGATCTTTTGAGTTTAGAAAAGACTTAGAGTATTTAGGAAGTAAAAATTTAATATGGTATGATTTTACCTCTATTATCGATGGGGCTTGCTTTGCACAAGTTGATTTTATACGCACAAGCGGAGTAAAAGCACAATTTAGTCCAAAATACCTTTCGGCTAAATTTCATACCTTATATAAAAGCATAGATTATAAAAAAATTAAAAAAGATAAATATAAAGCACATTTTTTATATTTATTTGCCACGCAAATTCAAGGGGTATATAACTTTTTTGAATTTATCATAGGTAAAAATAAATTAGAAGAAAAAATCAAATAGGAGAAAAACATGGGTCAGTGTCCTTTTCATCCAAAGCCTTATAAAAATAAAGCTTCTACATTAACTACTTTTTTACTAAAAAGAAGATCGTGGCTTGATGGACTTTATGAGCGAAGCTATAAAATGATGATGGGTAGAGTAAAAATGCCTGGCTTTGATCTATATGTAATAAATGATCCAAAAGAAGTTAGACGTATTATGGTAGATGAGGTTAGAGAATATCCAAAAAGCCAACTTTTACATGAGCTTTTAGAGCCACTTTTAGGTATAAGCATTTTTACGACTAATGATAGAGTATGGGAAAAACAAAGAGAGCTTTTAAGACCTTCTTTTGAAATGACAAGGATTTCTAAGGTTTTTAATTTGATGAGTGAAGCAGCTTCTGATATGATGGCAAGATTTGCAAAGTATGAAGATAAAGCGATTATAGAAGTAGATGAAGCTATGACTTTTGTAACTGCAGATGTGATTTTTAGAACTATCATGTCATCAAAACTTGATGAGCAAAAAGGTAAGCTTGTTTTAGATGCTTTTGTAACTGTGCAAGAAGAAACAGTTAAAACAGCTATGCGAAGAATGTTTCGTTTTCCAACTTGGCTTTCAAATCTTTTGGGTGAGAGAAAAAGACTTAAAGCAGGCGGAGTTATACGCAAGGTTTTATCAGATATTATAAAACCAAGATATGATAATGTCCTAAATGATCAAGGAAAATATGAAGATATTTTATCATCATTGCTTATGGTAGTAGATGCAGATACTAATGAGAGATTTTCTTTTAATGAAATTTTAGACCAAGTTGCCATGCTTTTCTTAGCAGGCCATGAAACTACTGCAAGCTCGCTAACTTGGACACTATATATTTTAAGTATTTCTCCAAAAGAACAACAAAAAGCTTATGAAGAAATCATGCAAGTTGCAGGTGATGAGGAGTTTAAGATAGAACATATTAGAGCAATGAAATATCTTACAAATGTGTTTAAAGAAAGTTTAAGACTTTATCCGCCGGTTGGCTTTTTTGCTAGAGAAGCAAGAAATGAAAGCAAAATGAGAGATAAGTTTATTAAAAAAGGTTCAGGTGTAGTGGTAGCTCCATGGCTTATTCATAGACACGATAGTTTTTGGGAAAATCCACATGAGTTTAATCCAAGTCGCCATGAAGATAAAAGTAAGATTAAAAAAGACACCTATATGCCTTTTGGTATGGGAGAGCGTGTGTGTATAGGGCAGGGCTTTGCTATGCAAGAGGCTGTTTTGATTTTAGCTAATATTTTAAGGACTTATAAGTTAGAATTAGAAGAAAATTTCGTGCCTGATATTGTAGGAAGACTGACTATAAGATCAGCAAATGGTATGAATATAAGATTTATAAAAAGGCAAAAATGAAAGAAAAATTAGCAGGAACCATACTACTTTGTGCTATCGTTCCTTTAGCGGTGATTAGTTATCTTTTTATTGTTATAGTAGGAACTTTTGGTAATCCTGCTAGGGTTAGACAGGGTGTGAGAGCGCTTGATCATTTTGTCAATGCTACTTTGTTTAATGGTTATGCTTGGGAGTCTTTATCATCTCATGCTTGGAGAGAACGTGATAAAAGATGGGCTAAAATAGTTATTAAAATCACAGATTTTTTTGATAAAAATCATTGCCAAAAGGCAAATAAAAGGGAACAACCTATAGTAGATTTAGTTTTAGAAAGAAAGCTTACCGAGCAAACCGTCGGTAAGCAACTTTAATTTTCTCCAAATAAAGCCTTAAGATTTTTAAATGCTTCTTCTTGGTTGTTAGTTTTTTCTTCACTGTTTACTTCATTGAGTTCTATCTCATATCCAAGAAGCATGCTTGCTAAGCGTATATTGATCCCACTTTTTCCTATGGCTTTGCTTTTTTGCTCACTATTTAGCGTTACAATAGTCTTTTTATCTTCAATACTAACTGAGTTTATAATAGCTGGAGCTAGGCTTCTAGTGATTAAAATTGCCATTTCATTAGAATACTCAATGCAGTCGATATTTTCATTTTTTAATTCTTTGCTTACAGCATTGATTCTAACTCCTTTTATGCCCACAGTTGCTCCTACTGCATCAACGCTTGGACTATTTGCTTGTAAGATAATTTTTGCTCTCTCACCTGGAATTCTTGCACTTGCATAAATATTTATAAGGCCATCTTTGATTTCAGGAACTTCAGCTTTTAATAAAGCTTCTAAAAATTTAGGGCTAGTTCTACTAAGCTCCATTCTCATACCTGATTTATCGATATATACATGTCTAATGACAGCTTTAATCACATCGCCTACTTTAAATTTTTCACCTTTGATACGATTTTTTCTAGGTAAATATGCACGAAACTCATCAATTTCTATATAAGTATTTTCTTCGCTATCCACTCTTACTACGCTACCAAAAACCATATGTCCTACCATTTTTTGGTATTTTTCATAGATTTTTTCTTCTAAGAGTTTTTGAATGTTATATTCTAATTCTTTATGTAAGATATTTACAGCAGTACGGCCTAAATTTTCTAAAGAACACTCATAAGTTAACTCATCGCCAATTTCTACATCTTTAGCTTCTGCTCTTGCTTTACTTAAAGCGATAAAATGCTCATTTTCATTTTCTAATCTTTCATCATTATCAGCTACTACGATGATTTTTTGATAAAGTTGTAAATTTTTACCTGAATCAACAAAAAATTCATACTTATCGCCATAAATTTTCTTAGCAGTATTAATAAGTGCTTTTTTAACTCTTTCTCTTACATCTTCTATTTGTAAATTTTTCTCATTAGCAATGGATTCAATTATATCTGTGATTTTTTCCATAATGACAATACAACCTTAATTTTGGATTTTAAAAGTTTGAAGAATAAAATTATATCTTTAATAAGTTTAATTAAAAGTAAAATTTGCTATAATTTCAGATTAAAAAAACTTGAGGATGATGATATGGATTTAAAAATAGCAAGAACCTCTGTTGATGAAAAGCCAAAAAGTATAAGTTTAGAAAGTATTGAAAAGGCTGTAGATAAAGAAGGTCAAAAATTTTTCTATTTTGATAAAGACAATGCGCATAAGCAATTAATCGCTTTAGTAGAGCATTTTGAAAAAAAAGGAAAATGTGTTTATCATAGAACGATCAAATATGGTTTAGATGATACAGATTTTATGTATGAGGTACACATTCTTTGAGTAAAAAACTTTTTATACAAACTTTAGGTTGTGCTATGAATGTGCGTGATTCAGAGCATATGATAGCCGAACTTAAAGAAAAAGAAAATTACGAATTAACTCAAGACGCAAAAGAAGCAGATTTGATTTTAATCAATACTTGCTCAGTGCGTGAAAAACCCGTGCATAAGCTTTTTTCAGAAGTTGGAAGTTTTGAAAAAATCAAAAAAAATGGAGCTAAAATAGGAGTTTGTGGTTGCACTGCTTCGCATTTAGGAGATGAGATTTTTAAGCGTGCTCCTAATGTGGATTTTGTTTTGGGTGCTAGAAATGTTTCTAAAATCACAAAGGCTGTAAATACGCCAAAATTTTTAGGCAATGATATAGATTTTGATGAGAGTAATTATGCTTTTGCAGATTTTAGAAATAGCCTTTATAAGACTTATATTAATATCTCTATAGGTTGTGATAAACATTGTACTTATTGTATAGTGCCTCACACAAGAGGAGATGAAATTTCTATACCTTTTGAGATTATTAAAAATGAAGCATTAAAAGCTGTTTCTAAAGGTGCTAAAGAGATTTTTTTATTAGGGCAAAATGTTAATAATTATGGTAAAAGATTTTCTAATGCACATGAAAAGATTAATTTTTCAGATCTTTTGGAAAAGTTAAGTGAAATCGAAGGTTTAGAGCGTATCCGCTTTACAAGTCCACATCCATTGCATATGGATGATAGATTTTTAGAGGTTTTTTCTAAAAATCCTAAAGTTTGTAAGTCTATGCATATGCCTTTGCAAAGTGGTTCGAGTGAAATTTTAAAAGCTATGAAACGTGGTTATACTAAAGAGTGGTATTTAGATAGAGCATTGAAATTGCGTTCTATGTGTAAAGATGTGAGTATTTCCACTGATGTGATTGTAGCTTTTCCAGGTGAGAGTGATAAAGACTTTGAAGATACTATGGATGTGCTTGAAAAAGTGCGTTTTGAGCAAATGTTTTCTTTTAAATACTCTAAAAGACCACTAACTAAAGCTGCAACTATGCCAAATCAAATTCCTGATGATATAGCTTCAAAACGCTTGAGTATTTTACAAGCAAGACATACAGAAATTTTAGATGAAATTGTTGCAAAACAAAAAGATAAAGAATTTGAAGTTTTATTTGAAGAATTAAGAAGTGAAGGTTTTGTAGCAGGTAGAAGTGATAATAACTTTTTGATTCAAGTTAAAGGTAGTGAAGAGTTATTAGGACAAATGAAAAAAGTAAAAATCACCAATCCTAGGCGTATGGTGTTAAATGGCGAAATCCTTTAAGATTAATCTTTTAGCTTTTGGAATTTTTTTATTACAATGGCTGATTTTTTTAACTTGTAGAAAGGTTTATTTAGGGCAAAAGCTTCCAAAAAGATCATGTGTGATACTTTTTTGGCATGGGCGTCTTGCTCTCATGCCTTTTGCTTATCGTAAAATGGGTATCAAAGGAAAAAAGGCTTATGTGATGATTTCACACCATAAAGATGGAGAAATCATTGCTAGAAATATTGCTTTTTTTGGTTTAGATACTTTAAGAGGTAGCACAAGCAAGGGTGCTTTGGTTTTATTAAAACAATCTTTTAAAATCTTAGATCAAGGTGATGATGTGATTATCACTCCAGATGGACCAAGAGGGCCTTATCATAGTGTTTCAGATGGTTCTGTGATGATAGCTTTGAAAAAAAATGCTCCGCTTTTTTTGCTAAATTATGAAGCAAGTTCTTTTTGGGAATTTAAAAGTTGGGATAAAATGATCTTACCTAAACCTTTTTCCAAGATTACTTATAGACTAAGTGAAGAAATCAAAATACAAAATTTAAATTTAGAAGAAGCTAAAGTATTGATAAAAGAAAAATTTGATATGATAAGTCAAATAGACAAAGGATAAACACTATGTTATCTTTTTTTAGAAAGTATATTTTACAACTTTTAGTTTGTATTTGCTATGATGAAAAACAATACATTATAAGATGTCATACTTGGAAAAAATCCCAAGTTGTTGATACTTTTGAAAAAAGCTTTGAAGATAAAGAAAAAGCCATAGAATATGTAAAAAATTTAACTAAAGATTTTCAAATTTATTACATATGCACTTTTTTTACTCCTATTGCCCAAGGCGTTGTGCCAAGCTCAAATTTTAAAGATCTTTCCAATTTTGGTGTTGATGCAAGTGGTGTTAAGTGTATTTCTTTTAATAATGGTTTATTGTATGCATCTAATCATTCTTTAAGCTCATATGAGCAAGATTATGAGGCTTTTGGTGGTTTGGATTTACTTTATTCGCCTTTTTCTTTGCTTTATCATTGTATGGCAAATAGAGGTTTTGAAGAAAAAATAGGCCTTTATGTGTATAGATACCATGATTTTGTTGCGATGTTAATTTGTAAAAATGAAGCTATATTATTTGGAAGTTATTTTAATATAGCTAGTCAAAATTATGATGAAGATGATTTTTTTGATGATATTAAAGAAGAATTTGATTTACAAATTGATGATGAAAATCAAGAAGAAGAAAATGAACAAAATTATGATTTAAAAAGTTTAGAAGAAATGAGTCAAGAGCTTGATAAACTTGAGGAATTAGATGAAGAAAAAAAAGAGCTTCCTATTGAGTCTTTGGAAAATTTTAGCTCAGATATGAAAATGATAGAATACATCATTTCAAGTGTAAAAGAGTTTTATCAAAATCCTTTGTATGATAATAGCTTTTTGGAAGAAATTGTGATTTTTGATGAGGAAAGTTTTAGTTCGACCTCGCTTGATTATTTAGAAAATGAGCTTTTTATAAAACCTAAAGTAGAACTTGTAGATACTCTAAATTTGATGAATGAACTTATGGTGAAGGACTTAAAATTATGAGATATAGTCTAATCAAACCTAAGATAAAACCTGTTTTTAATCTTTTTACTAGAATTTGGATTTATTTTACTAGCATTAGTGTTACTTTGATTTTTGTAGTATTTATTGTGGTAGTTTTTAAAAGCTATTATGCGTCTGTACAACTTGATAATAAAAAAGAAGAGTTAGCTCAAATTATCGCACAAATTAATGCTAATAAGCTTAAATATCAAGAATTAGTAAAACAAAATGATAAAGCAGAGTTGATTTTGGGAGATTTAGAGCAAGAACAAGAAAATGGTAAAAATAAAGTTTTATTAAAAAGTATTCAAAATCTTTTTACTTTAGTGCCTAAAAACATATCTTTAGATGAGGTTTTAATGGAAGATAGATCGCTTATTTTAAGAGGCATTACACCTACTAAAGAGATGTTTGCATTGTTATTAGAGGCTCCATTAAGAAGTATTTTTTCCAATTCTCAAACAAGTTATTATCAATTAGAAAATGGGTGGTATCGCTTTGTAAGTGTAAATATTACTATACCAGAGGAAATGTATGAGCAAAAACGATAAGAGCTTAGAAGAAGCTGATGTATTAAAAATCTTGATTTATTCTTTTTCATTTGTAGCGCTTTGTGCAATTTTGATTTTATTTTTAATCGTGCCTTTTTTGAAAGATTATAAAATCGAACATTCAAGATTAGCAACCCAGCAAATTCAAAATACTAAAGCAATAAATGAGTTGCAAGCTTTAGAAAAAGTTATTGATGAGTTTCAAAAGGTGAATGCGCAAAATTTAGCTCAAATTAATGCAGAATTTTCACAAAAAGAATTATTAGAATTTATGAAAAATTACTTTGATGATGTAAAAATCAATCTCATTCCTATTAAAAAAGAGCAAGAGTATTTAAAATACCAATTTGGAGCTAATGTAAAGATGAAAAATCCTCAAGCTTTTTACTCTTTTTTAAATGATTTACAAAGATATAAAAATTTAATAGAAATTAGCACTCCTGTAGAGTTTAAATCCGAAGAAAAACACATCAATCTTAAATTTAAGATTGATGTGTTTTATGCACAGGCTATTCAAAAATAATTACTTCATTATTTTGATAAGGAGTAACTTTTTCTTCTTTTTTATCATCTTGTTTTACATCTTGAACTTTTGAATTTTCTTGTGTTTTTGACTCTTCTTTGATTTCTTTTACACTAGTTTTTAGACTAGATGTGATTTCTTTATAAAAAGCAACAAAAACTTTATCAATTTCTAAAGCACTTGCTGCAAGACTTTCATTAAGCTGAGTAGGAACAGCACTGTATACCTCTCTAAAGCTTTCTATGCTTGCTTGACCTTTTATAGGATAATTTAAAATAACAGGATCATTTAATTTTGCTGAGCTTGTTGTGCTTTGAAAAGTATCTTCTTGATGTAAATTATTTAAATGACTTTGAGCTTCTAAAATAATCATAAAAGAAGACTCTACGCTATCGCCTCCAAGACTTGAATTTCTTGTAACCTTATCTTCATATAAATTAGCATTAATAACTATATTAAAAACATAGTCAGGATTTTCATTATCTATAATATATCCTTTACTTTGAAGCAATGCTTTGCTATCTTCTAAAAGTTGTTTTTTGAGTAATTCTAAGCTTTTGTTGATTCTTTGATTTAGAGTAGATTGCTCAAAATATGAACTATAAAAAGTACTTTTTATAATTTCTACATCATTGATTTTGACTTTAGGGTTATTAGCATTTGTGTGGTTGTGTTCTTCAAAAGTGCTTTTAAAATTTGGCATAGAAATATAATATGTTTTTTGATTACCAGCGCAAGCACTTAAAAATAAAATTATGCTAAAAAATAATAATATTTTTTTCATTTTCTCTCCTTGTGATTTTTATAATTATAACAATTTTTTGCTATATTATATGTTTTACAATAAGGGCTTTTTATGGAATTTTGGCAAAATATTTATGCAAATTTTGATGTGGTAGCTTTTGAAATTTTTGGTTTAAAAGTGCATTGGTATGGCATTATGTATGTGCTAGCTCTGCTTGTTGCTTTAATGGTTGCAAAATACTATGCGATTAAAGACAATATGGGAATTTCTAAAGCTATGCTTGATAGCTATTTTATATGGGTAGAAATAGGGGTGATTTTAGGTGCAAGAATAGGTTATATTTTAATTTATGATGTGCATACTTTATGGTATCTTACACATCCTTGGCAAATTTTTAATCCCTTTTATAATGGAGAATTTGTAGGGATTAGAGGTATGAGTTATCATGGAGCTGTTGTGGGATTTTTGATAGCAACTTATGCTTTTTGTAAAAAAAATAAGCAGAATTTATGGAAATATTTAGATTTGGTTGCTATTAGTGTACCATGTGGATATATTTTTGGGCGTATCGGAAATTTTTTAAACCAAGAATTATTTGGTAGAGCTACAGAAGTACCTTGGGGTATTTATGTAGATGGGATATTGCGTCATCCATCGCAGCTTTATGAAGCATTTTTGGAAGGATTTGTGGTTTTTGCTATTTTACTATTAATAAAAAAATATAAAAAATACAATGGAGAATTAATTGCTTACTATACGATTTTATATGCCCTAGCACGCTTTGTATGCGAGTTTTTTAGAGAGCCTGATTTCGGTATAGGCTTTATTGCTTTTGGTATGAGTATGGGTCAGATATTGAGTTTATTAATGTTTTTATTAGGACTATTTCTATCTTTTTATTTAAGAAATATTAAAAAAAATTTATAAATTTTTATTTATTTTAAGAATAAAAGTTCTATAATTGCTCCGATATTAAAACTTATCAACTTTTAAAAGGAGTAAATATGAGCCAACTCATTGAAGGTTTTTTAGGCAAGAGTATTGATGGCAAAAAAAGTAAAATGCCAGCAAAACTTGACTATATTCAAAGTGCAACAGGCTTGATTTTAGGCTTGTTTATGTGGGCACATATGTTTTTCGTTTCTACTATTTTGGTTAGTGATGATTTTTTTGATTCGGTGGTTCACTTTTTAGAACTAAAATTTATCATTAATAGCCCTATGATGAGCTACATCACTTCTTTCTTAGCTGCCTGTGTTTTGGTTATTTTCTTTGTGCATGCAGGTCTTGCAATGAGAAAATTTCCTATTAATTTCAGACAATACCAACTTTGTAGAACACACTTAAAATATATGAATCATGGTGATTCTTCTTTATGGTGGGTTCAAGCTGCAACTGGTTTTGTAATGTTTTTCTTGGGTTCTGCACACTTAATTTTTATCATTACTAATGCAGATAAAATCAGTGCTGATATGTCAGGTGATAGAGTAGTGAGTCATTTTATGTGGTTATTTTATATTGCATTATTAATCTGTGTTGAGTTGCATGGTAGTATTGGTTTATATAGATTATGTGTAAAATGGGGTTGGTTTGAAGGTAAAGATGCAAAAGAAAGTCGTAAAAAACTTAAAAAAGCAAAATGGTTTATTAGTATTTTCTTCTTAGTTTTAGGTGTATTAAGCTTAGCTGCTTTTGCAAAAATAGGCTTTAATAATTACCAAAACAACTCTGTAGCGCAAATAGTAAAAACTTATGATGGAGCTAAATATGAACATACAATATAGTGATGCTTTAGTTATCGGTGGTGGTCTTGCAGGTTTAAGAGCTGCTATTGAAGTTGCAAAAAGTGGTCAAAGTGTAACTTTATTAAGTATTTGTCCGGTTAAAAGATCTCACTCAGCTGCTGTACAAGGTGGTATGCAAGCTAGTTTAGGAAATAGCGTTAAAGGCGAGGGAGATAATGAAGATGTGCATTTTGCTGATACAGTAAAAGGATCTGACTGGGGTTGTGATCAAGAAGTTGCAAGAATGTTTGCGCAAACTGCTCCAAAAGCTGTGCGTGAGCTTGCTGCTTGGGGTGTGCCTTGGACTAGGGTTACAAAAGGACCTAGAACTGTTGTTATAAACGCTCAAAAAACTACCATTGAAGAAAAAGAAGAAGCACATGGTCTTATAAATGCAAGAGACTTTGGTGGTACTAAAAAATGGAGAACATGTTATATTGCTGATGCGACAGGACACTGTATGCTTTATGGTGTGGCAAATGAAGCGATTAAGCATCAAGTTAAAATCATCGATAGAATGGAAGCAGTAAGAATTATCCATGATGGTAAAAAATGTCTAGGGGCTATTGCTAGAGATTTAACTAATGGAGAATTAATCGCTTATGTTGCTAGAGGAACTATGATTGCAACAGGTGGTTATGGTAGAATTTATAAACAAACTACAAATGCTGTTATTTGTGAAGGTACAGGAGCTGCTATTGCACTTGAAACTGGACTTTGCAGACTTTCAAATATGGAAGCAGTACAATTTCACCCAACCCCAATCGTACCAAGTGGTATCTTACTAACTGAAGGTTGTAGAGGTGATGGTGGTATCTTAAGAGATGTTGATGGTTACCGCTTTATGCCTGATTATGAGCCTGAGAAAAAAGAACTTGCAAGTAGGGATGTTGTAAGTCGTAGAATGATGGAGCATATTAGAAAAGGCAAAGGTGTAAAAAGTCCTTATGGAGATCATTTATGGCTTGATATTTCTATCCTTGGTCGTACTCATGTTGAAAAAAATCTTCGCGATGTTCAAGATATTTGTAAAACATTTAATGGTATTGATCCTGCTGATGAGGGTCCAAAAGGCTGGGCGCCAGTTTTACCTATGCAACATTACTCAATGGGTGGTATTAGAACAAAACCAACCGGTGAAAGTCAATGGTTAAATGGTCTTTTTGCATGTGGTGAAGCAGCTTGTTGGGATATGCACGGATTTAACCGCTTGGGTGGAAATTCATGTTCAGAAACTGTTGTTGCAGGTATGATCGTAGGAGATTATTTTGCACAATATTGTAAAGAAAATGGTAATGATATTGATACAAATATCGTTAAATCTTTCCTTTCTAAAGAGTATGATTATTTAAAATCTCTTGTAAGTAAAGAAGGAAAACATGATGTATTTGAAATCAAAAACAGAATGAAAGACATTATGTGGGAAAAAGTAGCTATCTTTAGAACAGGTCAAGGTCTTGAAGAAGCGGTTAAAGAGCTTGAAGAGTTATATCATAAATCACTTGATCTAAAAGTACATGATAAAGAATTAAAATGTGCAAATCCAGAGCTTGAAGAAGCTTATAGAGTTCCAAGAATGCTAAAAATTGCTTTATGTGTTGCTTATGGTGCGCTTTTAAGAACAGAAAGTCGTGGGGCTCATTATAGAGAAGATTATCCAAAAAGAGATGACTTAAATTGGATGAAAAGAACAAATACTTACTGGGTAGAAGGTGAAAGTATGCCTAGAGTTGAGTATGAAGATCTTGACATTATGAAAATGGAAATTCCACCTGCATTTAGAGGTTATGGTGCTAAAGGAAATATCATTGAAAATCCATTAAGCGAAAAACGCCAAGTTGAAGTTGATGCGATCCGTGAAAAAATGGAAGCAGAAGGCAAAGGTAGATATGAAATTCAACATGCTCTAATGCCTTATGAATTACAAGCTAAATTTAAAGCACCAAATCAAAGAATAGGAGTTGATTATGAGTAGAAAATTAACAATAAGAGCATTTAAATATAATCCATTAAGTAAAATTTCTAAACCTCATTTTGTTACTTATGAGCTTGAAGAAACTCCATTTATGACGATTTTTGTGTGCTTAACTCAAATCAGAGAAAAAATGGATGCGGATTTGAGTTTTGACTTTGTATGTAGAGCAGGAATTTGTGGAAGCTGTGCTATGATGATCAATGGTAAGCCAAAACTTGCTTGTAAAACATTGACAAAAGACTATCCAGATGGCGTTATAGAGCTTATGCCTTTACCTGCATTTAGACACATAAAAGATTTAAGTGTTAATACAGGTGAGTGGTTTGATGGTATGTGCAAACGCGTTGAAAGCTGGGTGCATAATGAAAAAGAAACAGATATTTCTAAACTTGAAGAGCGTATTGAGCCAGAAGTTGCTGATGAGACTTTTGAACTTGATCGTTGTATAGAGTGTGGAATTTGTGTTGCTTCTTGTGCGACTAAGCTAATGAGACCTGACTTTATCGCAGCTACTGGACTTTTAAGAACAGCTAGATATTTACAAGATCCACATGATCACAGAACCATAGAAGATTTTTATGAGTTAGTAGGTGATGATGATGGTGTATTTGGATGTATGTCTTTGCTTGCATGTGAAGATAATTGTCCAAAAGAACTACCTTTGCAAAGCAAAATCGCTTATATGAGAAGACAGCTTGTCGCTCAAAGAAACAAATAATCCTAGCCCCCAAGAAAAGGGGGCTCTTAAAACCTTACTAAAACAAATTTGGCAAAATCATAGCGTTTATCTTGACACAAATACACTTTTTGATGAAAGTTTGATTGATACTCAAAAAGCAGCAATTCTTTTAAGTACTAATCTTGATAATTATGAAAGGTTTAGTGCTTTAAATGAATTTAAAAGTTTAATGAAAAGTTTAAATTTACGCTTAGACCTTTATGGTATTCAGTATGCACAGGTTTGTTTTATTAATGCTTTAAATTTAGGAATTTTAGACAAAAATGAGCTTTTAAAATCCTTAGAAAAACTTCAAAAAATCACTGATAATACTTTAATACATACTTTTGTATCTAAGCAAAAAGTTATTCAAAAAGATTACAAACAAGAAGTTAAAAGCTCACATCAAACATTAGATCTTATTAACCAAAACTTACAAGAGCTTTGCGAAGATGAAAAAGCTCAAAAGCTCTTACAAGAAGCTTTGGTTAAATTTAGTAATATTGATTTTTCCATCGCGGTAACAGGTGTAGTAAATGCAGGTAAATCAAGTATGCTAAATGCACTTTTAAAAAAGGATTTTTTAGGTGTATCTAATGTACCTGAAACTGCAAATTTGAGCGTTTTAAAATACGGCAAAGAGCAAAAAGCTAAGATATATTTTTGGAGTGATGAAGAATGGCAGGATATTTTAAAAAGCTCCAAAGATAATCAAGATATGCAAGATCTTATAAAACAATTAGAACAAAATTTTAATCTAAATGAGTATATTGAAAAAGAAAATAAAAATATAGAAATAAAAATTGAAGAATTAAAAAATTACACTAGTGCAAAAAATAAAATTTCAGCACTTATTAAAAAAATAGAACTTTTTTCATCGCTTGATTTTTTAAAAGATAATGTTTGCATAGTTGATACTCCAGGACTTGATGATGTTATTATCCAAAGAGAGCTTTTAACAAAAGCGTATATAAGCAAAGCTGACTTTTTAATCCACCTTATGAATGCTTCTCAAAGTCTTAGTCAAAAAGATTGTGACTTTATTATAGAATGTTTGTTAACTTCAAGAGTAAGTAAGCTTTTGATTGTGCTTACTAAGGCTGACTTGCTTAGTCAAAAAGACTTGCAAGAAGTAATTAGTTATACTAAAAATAAGCTCAAAGAAAATTTAGCACAAAAGCAGCTTAGCCAAGAATTATTAGATAATGTAGATTTTGTGTGTATTTCTTCAAAACTAGCTAACTATTTTTATCAAAAAAAAGGTGGAAATTTAGAGCAAAGCAATATTTTAACACTAGAAGAACTTATAGCTAAAAGCTTATATGATAAAAACAAAATCGCTCTAAGTGCTTATAAAAAAGAATTATTATTGCATTTAGAAAAAATAGAAGAAAAAATTAAATTTTCTAATAAAATGCTAAATTATGAAAGCTTTGAGTTTGATAAGCAAAATCAAACTATTATCAATTATTTTAAAGCAAAAAAAGAAAAATTAATGCAAGTAAAAGCAGAGCTAAGTGCTATTTTTAGCACAAAAGATGAAAATACTCAAGAAATTTTAACGCTTTTACATTTACTAGCTAAGAAATTAAAAGAAAAACTTATAGATGAGCTAAAATATAATCAAAATAATAAAATCAAAAACAACACTCAAAGACTAAATACTATCATTGATACGACTTTAAAAGATGGAATTTTTGATCTTTTAAGAGAGTTAAAACAGCAAAGTGAGTATAAGATCAATGATCTTAAAACCACACTAAGTGTGAAATATGATTTTTTAAAAGCTATTTTAGAGCAAAATTGTGATGATTTTAAAAGTAAGGTTGAAACAAAAATAGAAAGCATTTTCACTAATGATCTTTTTATGACATTAAAAGCGGAGCTTTTAAAAAAATTAGAATCAACTCAAGATATTTATAAACTAGAAAGCTTTTTAGAAAATCAAATTTTAGAAAAATTACAAACATTTAATATAGAAAAAATCGCCCTAGATTTAAAAAATAATCAAGAATTTTTTACCAATTTAGAGCTTAGTTTAAATTTATACGAAAAAGAACAAGAAGAGCAAATCAAAGACTTAAAAGACTTGATTTTACAAATAGAGCAAAATGAACAAAATTACAAAGAGTTTTTAGAAAAAAACAATACAAAATTACAAAGTTTAAAGACTTTAAAAACGGAGCTTTTAAATGCAAAATGATTTGATTAATGATTTTTTAAAAGCTTATGAAAATGCTTATTGTAAAAGCTTTGATGATAGTTTTGAAGGAAAAATTTTAGCGATTAAAAATGCATTTTTAGAACCAAGCTTGCATTTAAATGATGTGTTTTTAAAAGATCTTGAGATGATTATAGCTAGCTATAAAAGAGCCATTAATGTGGCTATTATAGGGCAATTTTCTAGTGGTAAATCTACGCTTTTAAATTTAATTTTACAAAAAGAATGCCTGCCAACAGGCGTGGTGCCAGTGACTTTTAAGCCCACTTTTTTACGCTATGCTAAGGAGTATTTTTTAAGAGTTGAATATGAAGATGGCAGTGATGAGATTGTTGATATAGATGAGCTTTCTAAATTTAGCGATCAAAGAAATGAGTTAAAAGAAACTAAAAGTTTGCATCTTTTTGCACCTATTGAGCTTTTAAAAGATATCACGCTTATAGATACCCCAGGTTTAAATGCAAACACCACCGATACGCTAACTACTTTTAAAGAACTTTCTTTTATGCATAGTGCTATTTGGCTTAGTTTGATTGATAATGCAGGCAAAAAAAGTGAAGAAGATGCCATAAAAGCAAATGCTAAGCTTTTAGAGCGTGGTGGGATTTGTGTGCTAAATCAAAAAGATAAACTAAGTCAAGATGAGCTAGAAAATGTTTTAAATTATGCTCATTTAGTTTTTGATAAGTATTTTGAAAAAATCATCGCAATTTCATGTAAAGAAGCAAAATTTGATTTGCAAAAGTCAAATTTACCTTTACTTTATGAGTATTTAAAAGAACTTGATTATGAGCACATTAAAAAAGATTTTATTAAAGAAAAACTTGGTAATTTATGCGAACTTTTGTCAAATCAATACGATTTATTTCAAAATGTGCTAGAGCAATTAGAGTTTAAATTTAATACTGTTTTGCAAACTTTCAAAGCAAGCAAACTAGAGCAAAAAATCAAAATTTTAAATCATAATTGTTTGGATAAATTAAAACTTGTTGGAGAAAAAATTGCTCAAGAAATTTTAAAATTTATCAAAGAAAAAGATAGTAGTTATTATAAAGAAGTTAAGGGTTTATTTAAGAAAAATCTTTATGAAAAAGTTGCTTATAAAGCGCCATATCTTTCAAGTGACGATGCGTTTTTGGCTATGTTTTATAACTCTGAAGCAATGAATAAGGAATTTAAAAGATTAAAAAATGAAATCGCTTTAGAATTTAGTCAAATCAAAGATGATTTTTCCTTATTTTTTACTAATTTAGAAGAGCAAATTTTGCTTTTTAAGGCTCAATTTTCAAATTTACAAAAAGAAAATGCCTTAGAAAGTGAAAAAGAATTTGCTAGTTTTAGAAGCTTTGCTAGTGCTAGTGAGGAGCTTTTTTTAAAAGATTTTAAGCAATTATTATTTAAAAGCCAACTTGAGCTTGATTTATTTTTAGAAAAACTTAATCTAAAAGCTTTAGCAAATTATGAAAGCGCTACTAAGCTTACTTTGGGATTTTTTAGCGCTAAAATGAATGCGAGTAAAGAATTTTACGAGCTTGATAGCACTGAGTTTAGCTTATATCATCCAAAAGCAAGTGAAGTACATCAAAGAGTATTAACTGAGCTTAATGTATATGAATTTGAAGATTTACTTTTAAATAAGCCTGTAGTTTTAAAAATTTATAAAAATTATATGCAAAGCTTTGTTGATTTTATTGAAGCTAAAAGACAGATTATTTTGAAATTAAAAAGTGAATTTGAGGCTAAAAAATCAATGATTTCTAGCATCAAATCCCAAATTCCTAAGCTTTAAAAATTTTTTCTAAGTGCGCTTTATAATTTGTGAAATACTCTTGTACTTGAGGATTTTTGATTACATCATTAGCTATGAAAGTAGGTAAAGCACTCATGCCTAAGAACTCATGCGCTTTGTGAAAGTGTAAATACACTCCATCAACTCCGGCTCCATTAAAGAATTCATTCTCATCATCAAAGGCTTGTATTGGAGCATTCCAAGTTAGTGAAAGCATGTATTTTTTATTTTTTAAAAGCCTGCCTGTACCATATTTTTAGTAGGTTCATTATGACTTCTGCCATCGTTTTTATAAAATACTCCATGTCCTGCTGTGAAAACATCGTCAATGTATTTTTTCACTATCCAAGGCTCGCCCATCCACCAACCAGGCATTTGCCAAATCAAAACATCAGCGTTTAGAATTTTTTCTACCTCATTGTTTATATTATAGCCTTGATCTATATGTGTTTGTTGGGTTTGTAAACCAAGATCTTTTAAGGCTTTAAGTGCAAGCTCATGCAAGCTTGTATTTAATCTTCCTTTAGAGTGTCCAAAGTCTTTTGCGCCATTTAATAACAATGCTTTTTGCATATTTTATCCTTTTATGTTTTTAAAATTATAATTTAACTATAATTTTATTTCAATACTGAAATTTATGTAAGATACTATATAAAAGGAAAGTATATGGAAGAAAAGTGCGATTTTACAGAATGTGGGTTTAACTATACCTTGTCTTTGATTTCGGGAAAGTATAAGATGAGTGTTTTGTATTGTTTGTTTCGCTATGAAGTAGTAAGATATAATGAACTTAAAAGATATCTTGGCAATATTTCTTTTAAGACTTTAACGCATACTTTAAGAGAGCTTGAAAATGATGATTTAATCACACGTAAAGAATACCCACAAATCCCACCAAAAGTAGAATACCGTCTTGCTAAAAAAGGTCAAAGTTTAATTCCTATTTTACAGGCAATGTGTGATTGGGGTGAGGAAAATCAAAAGGAAGAAAAATGATAGAATTATTAGATGATATAAATTTAGAAAAATACATGGGCACATGGCTAGAAATGGCCAGAAAACCTGCTTTTTTTCAAAAAACTTGCAAAAGTGCTAAGGCAGAATATGAGCTAGAGTATGAAGGCTCTACGCCTATAATTAAAGTCAAAAATATATGCACAAAAGAAAATGGAGAAATCTCTCAAGCAAATGGCAAAGCCAGGGTAAAATCCCCAAGATCTTTAGCGGTTAAATTTAGTATATTTATGAATATTTTTAACAAGCCAAATTATGAGATTATTTACATTGATGCAAATTATCAAGTTTCTATTGTAGGTAGTCCTGATAAAAAATATCTTTGGATTTTATCAAGGCAAATTTTGGCAAAAGAGCAAATAAACTCTTTGCTTGAAATAGCCAAGCAAAGAGGTTTTGACACTAGTGATGTGATTTTTGATGAGTATTAATTTTCTGCACTCATATCGATTACATAGCGGAATTTGGCTTTTCCTGAGGTGAGATTTTCATAAGCTTTGTCAATCTCGCTTGGCTTGATGAGTTCAATTTCAGGATAAATTCCATGTTCTAAAGAAAAATCAAGCATTTCTTGAGTTTCTTTAATGCCCCCAATAAGTGAGCCATATACTTTTTTACCTGCTTTAAATACAAAATGAATAATGTTAATGCTAGGGCTTACTTCATGTGGAGGTAATCCTACTATAGCCATTTCACCACCAAATTTTAATAAATCCATATAAGCTAGTGGATCATAAGGCGTTGGTATGGTAGAGATGATGAGATCAAATCTTTCTTTTACCACGCTTTTGTCTGTACTAGTATAAAAATTACTCACTCCCATAGCTAGAGCTTCTGCTTTTTTGTTCTCATTTCTTGCAAAAACACTTACTTTTGCCCCCATTTTTACAGCATATTTAACTGCCATCATACCAAGCCCACCAAAACCTGCTACGGCCACACTTGAGCCTTCTTTTATGTTTGAAAATTTAAGCGGTGAATAGGTAGTAATACCCGCACAAAGTAAAGGTGCTACTTTGTCAAGTGGAGCATTTTTTGGTACATTGATAGCAAATTTTTCACTTACTACAATGTTGTTTGAATAGCCTCCATAGGTGTTTTCATTATCATGAAATACATCTTTGCAGTTATAAGTGTAGATGGTTTTACCATTTTCGCAAAATTGCTCTTGAGATTTTTTGCATGCTTCGCACTCTCCGCATGAGTTTACCATGCAACCAACCCCAGCAAAATCACCTACTTTAAATTTACTCACATTTTCACCCACTGCGATAACTTCTCCTGCTATTTCATGGCCAGGTACGCAAGGGTAGGTTGCCTCGCCCCATTCGCTTCTTGCGGTATGTATGTCACTATGACAAATTCCTGCGTATTTGATAGCGATTAAGATGTCGTTTTTGCCTACTTTATGGCGTGTGAATTCAAAAGGTGTGAATTTAGAATCCTTACTAAGCATAGCATAACCTTTGCTTTTAACACGACCATTTTCTAAAAAGATTTTTGAGTCCATTTTCTCTCCTTTGTGATTTTTGAAATTATAATAAAGCTAGGTTTTTATTGCAATAGGGAAAATAAAGTAAGATACTATACTCAAGGTGCGTTTATGGGTTTTGGTTTGATTTTTATGGTATAATTATTTAAATTTTTTACCCATAAGGAAGCCATGGAACTTAAGCTTTTTTCAGAAGATGATACTAGAGTTAAACTCATAGATGTAAAACTTCACACTAGCTCTTGGAGTGAAGAAAATATCATAAGAAATTATTATTTTACCGATGGGCGTAAGCTTATAGGAAATAAAAGAGGTGAAAGAAAATTTGCAGATTATTTGTTGAAATTTCAAAACAGTAACCTTGCTATCATAGAAGCTAAAAAACAAAGCAAAGATCCTTTAGATGGCTTATCTCAAGGCATAGAATATGCTAAAATTTTAAACGTAGCATTTGTATACAGCACTAATGGCGATAAAATTTATGAATACAACCTAAAAACTTCAAGCGGTGAGTATATAGAAAAATTTCCAACCCCAAGTGAGCTTTTTGCTAGGATTTATGGAAATTTAAAAGAATGGCAACACAAGCTTTTATCGCAGCGAGAATTATACATACCCCAAAAAGGATTAAGATATTATCAAAAGATCGCAGTTGATAAAGTCATAGAAGCTTTGATCAATGGTAAAAATAGAATTTTACTCACTCTTGCTACGGGTACAGGTAAAACCACCATAGCTTTTGCTTTGTGTTATCGTTTACTTGAAGCTAGGTGGAATAAAACAAATCAAGACAAAAAACCTAAGATATTATTTTTATGTGATAGAGTGAGTTTAAGAGATCAAGCTTTAGGAGAGTTTAATCCTATAGAGGGTGATTGTGTGGCAGTGAGTGCGCAAGAGTTGAGAAAAAACAATGGCAGAGTGCCTACAAGTGCAAATGTGTTTTTTGGAATTTATCAAAGTCTAGCTTCAAATTCAAAAGAACAAGAAAATGCTAATGAAGAACAAGAAAGCAAATTCTACTTACAATACCCCAAAGATTTTTTTGATCTTATC
Organism: Campylobacter sp. W0066.2; assembly: GCF_024723515.1. Taxonomy (NCBI): domain Bacteria; kingdom Pseudomonadati; phylum Campylobacterota; class Epsilonproteobacteria; order Campylobacterales; family Campylobacteraceae; genus Campylobacter; species Campylobacter sp. W0066.2. The sequence goes on from NZ_JANQCV010000003.1 coordinate 27,540, forward strand.
ATCATCGATGAATGCCACAGAGGTGGAGCGAATGAAGAAGGTAGCTGGGCAGGGGTGCTAGAGTACTTTTCATCGGCTACGCATTTAGGGCTTACTGCTACGCCTAAAAAAAGCGATAATGTAGATACTTATAGATATTTTGGTGAGAGTATATATGAGTATAGTCTTAAAGATGGCATAGAAGATGGCTTTTTAACTCCTTAATACAACGACTTTCTAGCTAAAGAAATTTTAAAGCTCATCAACCCTATGGATAAAACCATCATCTTTTGTGCTAACCAAGTCCATGCAAGCGAAGTAAAAAGATCCATTGATAAATTTAAAAGTGTAAAAAGAGATGATTACTGCGTGAGGGTTACAAGCGATGAGGGTAAAATAGGGCTTGAGTACTTAAAGCAGTTTCAAGATAATGACAAAAGCTACCCTGTGATACTCACTAGTTCTAAAATGCTAACCACAGGAGTAGATGCTAGAAATGTCCGCAACATAGTGCTTTTGGCAAATATAGGTTCTATCATAGAATTTAAGCAAATCATCGGAAGAGGCACTAGGGTGTATGAGGGAAAAGACTTTTTTACTATACTAGATTTTACCGGAGTAACAAGACTTTTTTATGATCCTAAATGGGATGGCGAGCAGATCAAAGATGAAGAAAAAACCGAGGTAAAAACTATACAAAACAAAAGAGAGCAAAGCAACCCTAAAGAAACAACCAAGCAAAAAGAAGTCACCGTGCATTTAAAAGGCACAAAACTAAAAGTGCTTGATATAACGACAAGCTATATAGGAGATAGCGACAAGCCACTTAGCACAAAAGAATTTTTGGAATTTTTAGTAGGAAAGCTAGCAGAATTTTATGATGATGAGGCAAGGTTACGCGAGATTTGGAGTAACCAAGCAAGTAGAAAAGAATTTTTACAAAAACTTGAAAAAGACCGCATAAGCGAGCAGGTTTTGGAAGAATTGACAGTGATTTTTGAGCAAAAAGACTGCGATGTGTATGATGTGCTAGCACATTTAAGCTTTAACAGCGAGATAAAAACACGCCATGAACGCGTGCTAAATGTAAAAAAATAGTACATTTTTAAAACGTTTCCAAAAAGAAAAAGCCTTAAAGCTTGTGGAATTTTTACTAGATAGGTATCAAGAGTATGGTATAAAAGACTTTGATAGTGGGTTAAAAACACTTATAGATCTTAGCTCTTTAGGTAGCGTAAAAGAGCTAGTGAGTGAATTTGAAGGTATGGAAAATTTAAAACAATGCATTGATGATTTACAAAGGGAGATTTATGCAAGATAAAGAAATAGAAAATACAACGGCAATAAACACCTATGTGAAAAATAAAAATGATGTTACTTTTGAGATTTGCCTTGATTCTGTAATAGATGACTCGTGTAGTAGATTTTTATTATCATTAATTAACGACTTTGAGGAAGGTGAGTGGAGATTTGAGAAATTTAATCAATACATAATGAATGCATTGGCTGAAACTGCCTTATCGAAAACAGAAAGAGAAGCTTTAGCTTCAAAAGAAGAGTATTATTCCATAATACAACGATCTGTTGCAAATCTAAATAAAAAAGAAGGAGAGATAGGAGAAATTTTTCTTTATGGTATTATGAAAAAATACTATAATGCCTTGCCTATTGTGCCTAAGATTTTTTATAAACAAAATGCCAATGATAATGCAAAAGGCGCAGATAGCGTTCATTTAACTATAGAGAATAAAGAATGTCATTTGTGGCTAGGGGAATCTAAATTTTATACAGATATAGCCAATGCAATTAGTGAAGCTATAAAATCCATTAAAGACCTTTTAGTAAAAGACAAGCTAAATAAAGAAAAGTCTATTATTATGGATATAAATGATGTTGAATCTTTTATTAAAGATAAAATCTCTGAAGAAAGTATAGATAAAATAAAAAGAGTTTTAAAACAAGATACTTCTATAGATGAACTAAAGAATATCTTGCATATTCCAATATCAATCATTTATCAATGCGAGACAACTAAAACATATAGCGAGTTATCAGAAGAATATAAACAAAAAATAGTAAATTTTCATCAAGAGAAAGCAAAACAAGCTATTGCAAAAATTACCAATGAGCTACACAATGTGCACAAGATAGAAAAAATAAAATTTCATATCATTTTATTTCCTGTACCAGATAAAGAAAAAATCAAATGCGATTTTGCCAAAAAACTAGAGGCAGCCAAATGACCAGTGAAAAAATTTTTGATGAATGTGTAAAGATATATGAAAATCTAAATGATAACAACAAAGAAACAGAAGCTAAAGAAAAGCTTTTTTATTTGCTTGATAAAATTCAAGATAAAGCTTTATATCCGCCTATATTAAATCATCTAATCAGACAATTTGGGGTATATCCCTATATGAATCAAGATACTTCAATTTTAGAAGACAAATTCTTACTAGAATGTTTTAAAGCAAATATCGGAGAAGACGAACCAAAAGTTTTACATAGAGAACAATCAAGAGTTTTAAAAAGACTTTTAGATAATAACAATGAAAGTCTTATTCTTTCTGCTCCAACAAGTTTTGGTAAAAGTTTTATTATTGATGCTCTAATAGCCATAAAAAAACCAAAAAATATATTAATCATTGTCCCTACAATTTCTTTATTAGATGAAACTAGAAGAAGACTTGTAAGGAAATTTACACCTGATTACAACATAATTACAACATCGGGTGCTACTCCAAAAGAAAATAATATATTCATATTAACCCAAGAAAGAGTTTTGGAATATTTAGACTTTATAAAAGCTAATAGAATTGATTTATTTGTCGTAGATGAGTTTTATAAAATTGTCGGGGATACAAGGTCAGATATTTTACAAAATGCAATAAAGCAAGTAAGTTTTTATTCCAAACAATCATACTATCTGTGTCCAAATATCAAACAATTTGATGAAAAATCATCGAAATATCAATTTTTAAAAAATATAGAAAAAGTCCTAATTGATTTTAATACTGTAGCATTAAAAACACATGATTTAAGCCACAAAAAAGAAAAGAAAGAACATATATTAAAAAACATATTAAATGAAAATAAAAATCAAAAAACAATGATTTATATAAAAAGCAAATCAGAATCAAAAAAGGTTTGCAAAAATATAAAAAACTATATTAATGCAACAGATAATCAATTAAAAAGTTTTTCAAATTGGTTAAAAAAACATTATTGGCAAGATTGGGATTTTGCTGAATGTTTGGCAAATGGGATAGGACAACACAATGCCGCTATGCATAGATTTATTCAACAACTTCAGGTTAAACTATTTTCAGAAAATGAACATATGAATATTATGGTAACTACCACTTCTTTAATAGAAGGTGTAAATACTGCAACAAAAAATATAGTTATATGGAATGATTCTGTTGCGAGGGATAAAGATAAATTAACAAGTATGCAATATAAAAATATTATAGGTAGATGCGGGAGAATGTTTAAATATTTTGTTGGTAATGTGTATTTATTAGAAAGTAACAAAGAAACATTAAAAAATGAGCAAGAAACTATGGAAATAATTCCTCAAGAAGAATTTTTATATAGAAACGACTTGGAAACTTTTAATACAAAAACAAAAATGGAAGAGAACTTAAAAAATGTACTTAATGATAAAAACAAATTTTATCAAATTATGTCAAAAATGAAAAATTATTCTATTTTAATGGATTTGGACAATATTTTAACAATTGTTGAAAATGCCGAACTTTTTGAAAAAAGTATTGAATATTTAAATAGTGATGTTCCAGATGAGTGGGGATTTATCAAAAAGAAAGAGATACGAGAAATTGTTTTCAAAATATTGAATGAGAAATCTAAAAATGCTTATTTTAAAATAATTGATTATGGCAAACACAATTACGATGGCGTAAAACAAACTATTAATAATATAAGTAAACAAGAGAGATATAAAATTAATATTAGCCAGTATTTTGACTTTGAAAAAGCAATCAGTTTTGATATCGCTAGTTTTTTTAATGATTTGAATCAAATCATGCAAATACTCTATCCTGAAAAGGGTATAGATATTTCAAGTTTTATTACAAAACTTTCAAATGCTTTTTTACCATCAGTGGTATATACTCTTGAAGAATTTGGACTACCTAGAATCATTTCTAAAAAACTTCATCAATGTGGATTTATTAATTTTGAAAATAAAGAATTAACACTGGAACAAGCATTAGATAAATTTAAAGAATATACAGCTGATGATATAATTAACATATTAAAAGAAAAAGATCTTTACGATAATTTTGAAGATTATATATTAAATTATTTTTATGAAGGTTTAGGATAATAAAATGACAAATTTACTGCAGGGTTGGGAAGTTAAAAAGCTTGGGGAAATTTTTAATATTGAAAGAGGAGGCTCTCCTAGACCGATTAAAGAATTTTTAACGGATAAAGAAGATGGTATAAATTGGATTAAAATAGGTGATATAAAAAATCAAAAATATCTTTATGCAACAGAAGAAAAAATTATACAAGAAGGACTTAAAAAAAGCAAATTGGTTATCGAGGGGGATTTATTAGTTTCAAATTCCATGAGTTTTGGCAAACCTGTTATTGTAAAATTACAAAAAGGTGCAATTCACGATGGTTGGCTATTGTTAAAAGAAAAAATTAATTTGAATAAGGAATATTTTTACTATTTATTTTCTAGTAATTTTATGTATGACTTTTTATCTTATCAAGCTTCTGGCTCTACTGTAAAAAATTTAAATATAGATAAACTTAAACAAATCAAAATACCTTTACCACCTTTACAGGAGCAAGAAAGGATAGTGGGGATTTTAGATGAGAGTTTTGCAAAGATAGATGAGAGTATAAAAATTTTAGAGCAAGATTTGCTAAATTTAGATGAGTTAATGCGAAGTGCCTTGCAAAAAGCTTTTAACCCTTTAAAGGATAATACTAAGGAAAACTACAAACTCCCACAAGGTTGGGAATGGAAAAGCTTGGATGATATAGGGGAAATAATTACAGGAACAACACCTAGTAAAAATAATCCTAATTTTTATGGAAATGAGTATCCATTGTTTAAGCCTAGTGATTTAAATGGAGATATGATAATAAAATTTGCTAGTGATAACTTATCAAAATTAGGCTTTGATAATGCAAGAAATTTACCAAAAGATACATTTTGGTAGTTTGTATAGGTGCTTCTATCGGGAAAGTAGGATTAAGTGGAGTTAGTGGAAGTTGTAATCAACAGATTAATGCCATTATTCCAAATTCTACTTTTGTTTCAAAGTATTTATTTTTTGTATGCTTAAGTAACTATTTTCAAGAAATTCTTAAAAAAAATGCTTCTCAAACTACTTTACCAATTATAAATAAAACAGAATTTTCTAAATTAAAAATTCCCCTACCACCTTTACAAGAGCAAGAGCAAATCGCTTCGCATTTAGATGAACTTTCTTCTCATGTAAAAAATTTAAAACAAAACTATCAAATGCAGATAAAAGACTTACAAGAGCTTAAAAAGTCCTTGCTAGGTAAAGCTTTTCAGGGAAGATTATAAATGTTAAAATTTTTATCAAATTTTAACATAAGGACTAGATATGTTAAAAATTTTTGATTTTTTTAACATATTTTTTTATAATGTTAAAAATTTTAACATATGGAAAAATTATGAAAGAATTCATACCACCAAAACTTCCTTTAGATATAGAATTAAATGCAAATATTTATGGTCTCATCATTAGGGCTTCGAGAAAATTAGCGGAGTTAAATGGACTTAGCAAAAGCATGCCTAATCCAAATATATTAATCAATGCTTTGATCTTGCAAGAAGCTAAAGATTCTAGCGAGATAGAAAATATTATTACCACTCACGATGAACTTTTTTATCTCAAATCGATGAAAGTAAACTTACAAGAGCGGCAAAAGAAGTGAAAGACTATGAAAATGCTTTAAAAAAAGGATATGAGCTTTTAAAAAAAGAGCAATTATTAAGAAATGCACATATTTTAGAAATTCAAAAAAGACTAGAAAGAAATAATGCAGGTTTTAGAAAACAAAGCGGAACTACACTGATAAATCCTACCACAGGAGAAATCAAACACACACCCCCGCAAAATCCTAGTGACATACAAGAACTTATGGGAAATTTGGAGCGATACATCAACGATGATACTTTAGATGAACTTGATTTTTTGGTAAAAATGGCAATCATTCATTATCAGTTTGAAAGCATACATCCATTTTACGATGGTAATGGTAGAACAGGCAGGATTATCAATATACTTTATTTAGTTTATAAAGGCTTGCTTGATTTGCCTATCTTGTATTTAAGCTCTTATATAGTAAATAACAAAGAAGAGTATTACAATCTTTTACAAAAAGTACGTGATGAAGGTGCAATTTTAGAATGGATAGAATACATACTCAAAGGTGTAGAGCAAACTGCTATAAAAACGATAAAAACCATTACTATAATAGAAAAAATGATGTCTGATGTAGGTGAAATTTTGCAAAATAAAACGAATTTTTACAGCAAAGACTTTGTGGAGCTTTTGTTTTCTCATCCTTATACAAAGATAGACTTTTTGATAAATAAATTAGATATTTCTAGGCAAAGTGCCTCAAAATACCTTAAAATTTGTGAAAATTTAGGGGTGCTAGAGTGCATTAAAATGGGTAGAAATAATTATTATATTAATATAGAACTTTTAAGACTTTTTAGAAAGGGAAATTTTTAAATGCAAGGTAAAATCGATAAAATCACAGATATTTTAAGACGCGATGATGGCATAAGCGGTGCTATGCATTATAGTGAGCAGATTAGTTGAGTGCTTTTTTTGAAATTTTTAGATGATTATGAAGAAGAGTTAAAGCTAGAAGCTGAGTTAGATGAAAAGCCTTATAAGGCTATTTTGCAAGAAAAATTCAGTTGGAGAGCTTGGGCAGCACCTAAAACAAGCGAAGGAAAGCTTGATGTAAAAAATGCTTTAAGTGGAAGCGATTTGCTAAGCTTTGTGAATGATGAGCTTTTTCCATACCTAAAAAGTTTTAAAGATAATGAAAATTTCAAAAGCATAGAGTATAAGATAGGCGGAATTTTTGAATTTATAGACAACCGCATAGCTAATGGCCATACTTTAAGAGAGGTTATAAATTTAGTTGATGAGCTAAGTTTTAGCAAAGAAAGTGATGTATTTGCTTTGGGTGAGGTTTATGAAAAGCTTTTAAAAGACATGGGAAGCGATGGGGGAAATAGCGGGGAGTTTTATACCCCAAGACCTTTGGTTAGAGCCATGGTGGAGGTGTTAGACCCTAAAGTAAAAGAGAGAATTTATGATCCTGCGTGTGGGAGTTGTGGGTTTTTAGTAGAGAGTTTTTTGCATATTCTTTATGAAGATAGGGCAAAAAAGAAAAAAGCAAATTTGAGTGTGGAAGAACTTGAATTTTTACAAAATGATGCCTTGTTCGGTAAAGAAAAAACTCCGCTAAGTTATGCAATGGGTGTGATGAATATGATCTTACATGAGGTTAAGTCCCCAAATATCATCAAAACCAATACTCTAAATAAAAAAATCACAGACATAACTGAAAATGAAAAATACGAAGTGATTTTGGCAAATCCTCCTTTTGGTGGCAAAGAAAAAGATCAAATTCAAAATAACTTTCCTGTAAAATCAAATGCTACCGAGCTTTTGTTTTTACAGCATATTTTAAAGTCTTTGAAAAACAATGGAAGATGTGCCATAGTAGTGCCTGAAGGGGTGCTTTTTCAAAATTCAAATGCCTTTGTGAGTGTAAAAAAAGACTTGCTAGAAAATTTTAATCTTGAATGTGTTTTAAGCTTGCCAAGCGGTGTATTTTTACCATATAGTGCGGTTAAAACTAATATACTTTTTTTCTCTAAAGGACAAAGAAGCATTTGTGGTGAAAATGATGAAAGTGTATATTACTATGAGCTTGTACCACCTTTTAAATTGACTAAAAACAAACCTTTAGAATACACGCATTTACAAGAATTTTTAAAATGTTATAAAGAAAAAAAAATCACGGCTAATTCTTATTTGGTAAGTAAAAAAGAACTTGAAGAAAGAAATTATGATTTAAGTGCTAAAAATCCAAACGTAAAAGAAGAAAAAACCTTGCGTGAAGTAGAGGAAATTTTAAGCGAGTTAGAGCAAAATCAAAAACAAGCAAAAATGCTTTTTGAAAAAATTCAAAAAGCATTTGTTTAAGGCATAAAAATTATATTAACCAAATCATTTTCTTTTATATCACCATGTGCTATCATTAATGCAGCCTTGTGGTTAAGGTTGTTGATGATGGCACTTGAGCCTTGTTTTTTGCCTTTTAAATTGGCATAAATTTTTCCATCTTTAAATTCTACATTACAAGCTACAAATTCTAAATGCGAACTTTTTTTCTTATAGTCAGTATTTGCAAATGCCTTAAATACATAGTCTTTTTCTTGTAAAAGCCAAGCATTTAAAAGTTCTCTTACATATAAATTAAACATCACCATAGCCGAGTATGGAAAACCCGGTAGGGCAAAGATGAATTTATCTTCAAATTTGGCTATTTTGATGTGTTTGCCAGGCTTTACATCGACTTTGTCTAAGATGACTTCATACTCTTTAACAGCTTGCTTTAAAAAGTCAAAATCCCCTATGGAAACTCCACCAGTGGTAACTAAAATATCACACGCATTAAGTGCTTGTTTTAAAACACTTGGAGTTTTTTGCATATCATCTTTTAAAAGTGGGAAAATTCTAACTTCACTGCCAAGTTTTTTTGCCATATTAGCTATGGCTACATGGTTTGATGAGCGAATTTGTGCAGGGTGTTCTAAGCTTTCGCCTAAGTCTTTGATTTCACTTCCACTACTTAACACGCCTATGATAGGTTTAGCAAAAACGCTAATGTGAAAGTGTCCAAGCTCGGCTAAAAGTGCTATCTCGCTATAGCCTAGCTTTGTACCTTTAGTGAGTAAAATTTCACCTTTGGTGTAGCTCTCACCAACCTTTCTTACAGCAAAGCCTTGTGGAACTTTTTCTTTTACATAAACTACACCTTCTTTAACTTCAACTTTTTCCACAGGCACTAAGGTATCACAACCCTCACTCATTAAAGAGCCTGTAAAGGTTTTAACACATTCTTTATTTTGTATTTTAAAGCTTGGAAAAACTCCCGCAGGTATTTCGCCTATGATAGACAAAGGCTCATCTTGCTCGCTAAATTTGATCGCATAGCCATCCATAGAAGCAGTGGGAAATTGAGGGTTATTGGTAGAAGCTTTGATATCTATGGCTAAAATTCTATCTAAGCACTGTGTTAAAGCGATGTTTTCTATCTTTTCATATGCTTTTATATGTGAATGAAGTATGTCTAAACTTTGGCTATAAGAAGTTAGCATTTTAGTCCTTAGTGCTTAAAATTCCTGCTCCTTGAAGTTTCAAAGAGCGTTCTTTGGCATAAATTTTTTCACCATTAATGATATCATATTTCCATATAGGTGCACTTGCTTTAAAATCTTCTACAAAATCGTTAATCAGTTTAAGTCCTAATTTTCTTTGCTTGCTTAAAACCCCAGCAAAATAAGAACTCTCATGCACCTTAACCTTACCAATAGAGTGAGCAAGCATCAAGCTTGCATTTTCATTTGCAAGTTTTTGGCACCACTTTTCAAACCAAGTTTTTAATAAAGGCTCATATATATCAAAACTCAAAGCTTCAATCTCATCTTCAGCTCTAACTATACCGCAAAATGTGATCAAAGCTCCGCAGTTTTTATCTTTAGCATATTCATACCATCTAGCATAAATGCTAGGAATTTCTAAGGCTCCTTGGTGTAACTCAAACATAACTCATCCTCCACAAACCGGTGGAAGTAGGCAGATTTTATCCCCATCTTTTAAGGTAGTTTCATCATCAAAAACCATTTCATCATTTAAAGCAACCGCACAAAGCTCAAGCCATTCTTTTAAGCTTTCATCTTGCCTTAAAATTGCTTTTAATTCTTTAAGATTGCTTACATTTAGTTCTAAGCTTTCTTTGTTAATTGGCCCTAGAAATTCAACTTTTACCATTTTTTTACCTTTATTCTTTGATTTCTAAAATTCCCATCATTCCAAGATCTTCATGCTCTAAAATATGGCAGTGAAACATTCTAATACCGGTAAATTTTTGACTCATTCTAAGTCTTAATTCTTCTCTAGGTCTTACATTAATCGTATCTTGCAATGCTCTGAATTTTGCTTTTGTTATTTTACCCTTAAATTTAGAAGATATGAGTTCAAATTGTGTTCCGTGTATATGGAAAGGATGATCCATATGTGATTTGTTTTTTACTACCCATTCTTCTACCTCATTTAATTTTGAGGTTAAATCCGTTCTATTCATATCAAATGTTTTACCATTGATTAAAAACATAGAAGCAAGGCTTTTTTTGATTTCTTCTTCACTTTTTTTGCTAATACCATGCATTTGCATGTGATCTTCACTCATAATCACTTCTTTAAAGCTTGTAGCTTCTTTTAAAGGTGGAAATTCGCGCAATTTTTCAGGTATATTTTCTATAGTTTTTTCTACTTTAAGGTCAGCTAACATAAGAGTGTAAGGTTCTTCTTTAACAAGCATTTTATCGCGGTCATAATAAGTACTTTCAAGTTTAAAATTACCCTTACTTGCTTTAATTAGTACTTCTACTCTTGAAGCAGGACTTAAAAATAACTCATCTAATTCAACACCTTTTTCTATAAGCCCTCCATCAGTTCCTACTAAAATAAATTTAGCACCTTTAATGCGTAAATTTAAATATCTTGCTGCACAAAAATTATAAATACGAATTCTTTGAGCTTCTCCAAGCGTTATTTTTGGCTTTAATTGTCCATTAATAAGAACTAAATTTCCTTCTCTACCATTTAGCCAATCAAATAAATTATTATCAGGAATTTGTGCATTTTCATCTAAACGCAAATCGCTAATCACCCAATCTTGTTCTTGTAAATGCGACAATGCATCTTTTTTAGCTTTAACTACAAATACCCCTGCTAAACCTTTATAAACTTGCTTTGCTGTGGTATAGTGTGGGTGTGGATGATACCAGTAGGTTCCTGCTGAATTTTCTCCAAGTTTAAAGCGATAAATTCTTTCTCTACCAGGCATGATAGGATCATGTGGATTACCATCTTGCTCAGGTGGTATATCAAGTCCATGCCAGTGGATTGTAGTTGGTTCTTTTAAACTATTTTTTACCAAAATTTCAACTGTATCACCTTCATAAACTTCTATTTTAGGTCCAGGTATAGAGCCATTGTAAGTAAAGCATTTTGTTTTTTTACCTTTAACAAGTTCTATTTGACTTTCTTTGATTTCTATACTTGATCTAAAGAAATTTTTCTTTGTACTTGTGTTTTTTAGAAGTTTTAAATTTGCTAACGCTCCTCCGCTAGGAAAGTCTTTTTCATCGAGTAATTTAATGTTTGGATTTTCTAGTTTGATAAAAGAAGTATCGATTTCTTTTGTATCTTTTTGTGTATGTTTTGAGTGCATATTGTGATGAGAATGATCTCCCATTGCATAAGCACTGCTAATACTTGCTAAACCTAAAGCATTAAATTTTAAAAATAACCTTCTATCCATTAAATTTTTACTCCTAAATTAATTTTGATTTGGATTTTGATTATAGCTATTATTTGATTAATGATTGTAAATTATAAAAACAAGATATAATTTTAATATGATTTGTTATACAAGTGGTTTTAAATCAAAAAATTAAGGAAAGATATGTTAATTAAAAATCATTTAGATAAAGACTTTCAAACTCCTGCTTATATTTTAGAAGAAGATAAACTTAGAAAAAATTGTGAGCTTTTGGCTAAAGTGAGCGAGCAAAGTGGAGCAAAAGTTTTACTTGCTCTAAAGGGTTTTGCTTTTTCAGGTGCTATGGATATAGTGGGTGAGTATCTATCAGGTTGTGCTTGCAGTGGGCTTTGGGAAGCTAAATTTGCAAAAGAATATATGGACAAAGAAATTCATACTTTTTCACCTGCTTTTAAAGATGATGAAATAGATGAAATCATAGATCTTTCACACCATATAGTATTTAATTCTTTTAATCAGTTTAAAAAATTTAAAGACAAAGCAAGTAAAAAGTCTCTTGGTTTGCGTTGTAATCCAGAGCTTTCAGTAGCCCCAAAAGAACTTTATAATCCTTGTGGTAGATTTTCAAGACTAGGAATTCGCGCGATTGATTTTGAAAATGAAGATTTAAGTGCTTTAAGTGGGCTTCATTTTCATGCTTTATGTGAAGAAAGTGCGCATTCTTTAGAGCTTGTGTTAAATGCTTTTGAGGCTAAATTTTCAAAATTTATTAAAAATATGAAATGGGTTAATTTTGGTGGGGGTCATCATATCACAAAAGAAGGTTATGACACGCAAAAATTAATTGATCTTTGTAAAAAATTTAGCGATAAATACGGCGTGCAAGTGTATCTTGAGCCAGGTGAGGCTGTGGGTTGGCAGTGTGGGACTTTAGTTGCAAGTGTAATAGATATAGTAGAAAATGAGAAAAAAATAGCTATTTTAGATACTTCAAGTGAAGCTCATATGCCAGATACTATCATCATGCCTTATACAAGTGAGGTTTTAAATGCTAGAATTTTATCAAGTCGTGATGGACAAAATTACAGCAAGCTAAAAGAAAACGAATTTGCTTATTTACTTGGTGGTAATACTTGCTTAGCAGGGGATATCATGGGCGAGTATGCTTTTAATCAAGAGTTAAAAATAGGGCAAAAAATAGTATTTTTAGATCAAATTCATTATTCTATAGTTAAAAACACCACATTTAATGGAGTAAGACTTCCAAATTTAATGTTATTAGATAAGAATGAAAATTTATCTATGGTAAGAGAATTTGGTTATGAAAATTATTCAAAAAGAAACTAAAAATTGAGTTTTTTTGTAGTTTTTTACAAATTTATGTTTTTTAAATAAAACTTTTTTTAAAATAAAAATGGAAACTGAAAATTAACAAAACTACAATGCTAAGCTTTTTCTAGCGTGTAATGTTTAGGAGTAATTTATGCATAGGGTTATACTAGCTCTTTTAGCCTGTTTTAACTTTCTATTTGCTCAAGAAAATTTTGAAGTTAAAAATACTCAAATTTGGGATGTACAAAGAGTAATGAATATAGAAAGTTATCAAAATTTTGGTGCTTTGTGGACTAAACTACAAGGTGAGTATATTGCAAGTGCTGTTTTGATTATACTTATAGTGGTAATTTCAGCTTTTGCTTTGCATTATATGGTCATAGGTCCAAAGAAATTTTCTCATGATGGTAAGAAAATTTATGCTTTTTCAGTATTTGAAAGATTGTTTCATTTTGTAGCGGCAATTTCTTGGATTATCCTTGTACCAACCGGTTTTATTATGATTTTTGGATCATATTTTGGTGGTGGATTTTTTGTAAGAATGTGTAAAAACTTACACGGCATTGCTACTATTTTATTTATCATTTCTATCATTCCTATGCTTTTATGTTGGATTAAAAGAATGCTTCCTGCAAGTTATGATTTAAGATGGATGATGATGGTTGGTGGATATTTAAGTAAAGAGAAAAAACCTGTGCCTGCTGGCAAGTTTAATTTTGGTCAAAAATCTTGGTATTATATAGCTGTTTTTGGTGGCTTTTTGATGATAATCACCGGTGCGTTTATGTTTTTCCTTGATTTTAATTCTACTTCTTTACAATCTATTTTTGGAATTTCTCATATAGATATTTTAAGAGCTTCAGCTATCATCCATAATATTTTGGGTATTTTATGTGCGGTATTTTTTGCTATTCATATTTATATGGCTGTATTTGCTATTAAAGGAAGTATCCACTCTATGATTAGTGGTTATAAGGAAGAAGAAGAAGTTTATATTTTACATTCTTATTGGTATAAAGAATTAAGCGATAAAAAACAAATCAATCCATCATTTACTTACGATTCTAAAACAAAATTTTAAAATCTCACTTGATTTTTTTAAATTTTCCTTGTTATAATCAAATAAAAATAACAAGGAAAATTAATGATACAAGATATTGATCTTTCGCGTAAATATTTTTATGAATTTTTTTCAAAAGCTTTTAATTTTATCGATGAAAATGAATTTAAAATTTGGCACGAGCAAGTTTTAGTTTTAGCTCAAAGTCCTTTAAATGATAGTTTAAAATCTGATTTTGAAAAACTTAGCGCATGCGATTTTGCAAGTTTTAAAGAAGAACAAAATGGGGTATTTTTTGATTTTTCTTATGTGAATGTGCCTATTAGCGCTTCTTTTTATGATGAGGGTAGAGATGATGGTAAAATGAAACTTCAAGCTTGTGAAATCATTAGAAAAACCAAATTTAGAAAAAAAGAAGATTGCAGACAAAGTGAAGATGAATTTGGCTTTTTGTTTGCTTTTATGGCAAGTATTATTGAACATGATTTAAAAGTTGCACAGCAATTATTTCGCTTTGTGATAAATCCTGTAATAGATGAGTTTATAGAAAAATTACAAATTCACAAAAACTCAAATTTTTATATTGCTATTGCTAATATTATGAAAGTCTTTTTTGCAAATGAAAGAGCTTATTTAGAAGTGCAAGCACCTGTAAAAAAAGAAGGTAAAAGTATAGCAGATGAGGCTTTACAAAGACTTCCTTACGAACCAAGACTTCCTACTAAATTTAGTAAAACAAATATAGAAGAACTTAGCAAATTATAAAAATAAATATGTATTTTGTTACCAAAATACATATTATCAAAATCATCTTTTTATGAAAATAGAAATTAAATAAAATCTTAAGTGAAAATATGCAAAAGTTATAATGTTTAAGTGTGTAAATACTTTAAAAATAAGTATTTATAGTTATTCTTTACTTTTATTTCAAAGGAGAGAACATGGAGGCCAATCAAAGAAGAGATTTTTTAAAAAAATCTTTGAAAATTGGTGCTTTAGGGGTAGTAGCTGGAGCAAGTGTAAATGCTTTAGCTAAAGATGATTACCAAGAGCAAAATACCGTAGTTTTAGGAAAAAGTACTAAAAAAGAAGTGCTTTATAAAAAAACTATGCATTGGGAAAAATACTACAAAATAGCTTACTAATTAAGAAAGGAAGAAGATGGCATTAGCAAGAAGAAATTTTCTTAAGCTTGCTGGTATTGCTGGTCTTGGAAGTGCGGCTTTTGGTAGTGAAAACAAAGCTATTAGAGCTGCAAGTGAACAAGAAGTAGCAAATCCTTATCCAGATTCTAAGATTGTTAGAACAATCTGTAGTATCTGTAGTGCAGGCTGTGGAATTAAAGCAGAAGTGCAAGATGGAGTTTGGGTGCGTCAAGAAAACGCTATAGAACATCCTATTTCTCAAGGATCACACTGCTGTAAAGGGATAGATCAAATCGATCTTACTAAATCAAAACAGCGTATTAAATATCCTATGAAAAAAGAAAATGGCAAATGGGTACGTTTAACTTGGGAACAAGCTATCAACGAAATTGGCGATAAAATGCTTGAAATCCGTAAGGAAAATGGACCTGATAGCGTTATGTTTTTAGGTTCGGCTAAATTTAATAACCAACAAGCTTATTATTTTAGAAAATTTGCAGCATTTTGGGGTACTAATAATATAGACCACGTTGCTAGAATTTGACACAGCGCAACAGTCGCCGGTGTGGCGAATACATGGGGTTATGGCGCTATGACAAATCATTTTGGTGATGTGACTAAACACTCAAAAATGATGATTATTTTTGGTGCAAATACTGCTGTAGCAAATCCTATTGGATTTAAACATTTATTGCAAGCAAAAGATCGTAATAATGCTAAATTAGTAGTTGTAGATCCTGTATTTACAAAAACTGCAGTGCATGCTGATGAATATGTGAGAATTCGTCCAGGTACAGATATAGCTTTAGTTTATGGTATGCTTCATTTAATCTTCAAAAACGGTTGGGAAGATAAAGAATTAATCAAAACTAGAACTTATGGGGTTGAAGAAATAAAAGCAGAGGCTGCTAAATGGACTCCTGAAGTTGTAGAAGATGTAACAGGTGTTCCGGCTGCTCAACTTGAAAAAATCACAAGAATGCTAGCTACAATCAAACCTGCTACGCTATTTTGGGCTTTAGGTATTACTCAACACTCAGTAGGTAGCTCTAATACAAGAATCCTAGCTATTTTGCAACTCGTTCTTGGTAATATAGGCAAACCAGGCGCAGGAACAAACATCATCAGAGGTCATGATAATGTTCAAGGTGCTACTGATATGGGTTGTTTGGCTGATACTTTACCAGCTTATTATGGACTTGATGATAATGCTTGGAATCATTTTTCTAATGTATGGAATGTTGAGAGAGAGTATTTAAATTCAAGATTTTATTCTAAAGAATGGATGCATGAAAAAGGCTTTTCACTAGCAAAATGGTGGCAAGGCGTTTTACATGAAGAAAAAACTTATTCAAACTCACCTATCCGTGTGCTTTGGGTACAAGGAACGGGTATTACTTCTATGGCACATACAGTAAAAATTCAAGAAGCACTTAAAAAACTTGATATGATTGTAATTGCTGAGCCTTTTGTAAATGAAGTAGCAGTTTTAGCAGATCGTCCAGATGGTATTTATATTATTCCTGCTTCAACCCAATTTGAAACAGAAGGCTATGTAACAGCGACTAACCGTGCTATGCAATGGCGTTCTCAAGTAGTAAAACCAATTTATGAAAGTAAAGAAGACCAAGAGATTATGTTTGCTTTTGCTAAAAAATTTGGTTTTTATAAAGAATACACTCGTGGCATGAAAATGGAATTAAAAGATCATAAACTTGTACAAACAAGAGATGACAATGATGATAATTTCATATGGCCTGATGATGCCACAAGAGAAATGAGTAATGGTCTTTTAAGTATAGGCTTAAGAGGTATTTCAGCTGAGCGTCTAAGAAAACACCAGCAAAATTGGGAACATTTTGATCCTGATACTCAAAGAGGTATTGGTGGTGAAGTTAAAGGCGAATATTATGGCTTACCTTGGCCTTGTTGGGATAAACAACACCCAGGCACTTCTATCATGTGGAACACAGACATTCCTTATGAAGAAGGTGGTATGGGCTTTAGAAATCGCTTTGGTTTAGAGCATGATGGGCATTCTCAATTAGCAGATGAAACTTTTACTCCAAAAGGATGTAAAGTTAAAGGTGGCTACCCACAAATTACTAAAGAAAATATCGAAAAAGTGTTTAATATCAAACTAAGCGATAGAGAAAAAGAATTAATGGGCGCTAGCTGGAGCACAGATATTTCAGGTATAATCTTAGAAAAATGTAGGGAAAAAAGCGCTTGTTGTTTAGGTAATGCAAGAGCTAGAATGAAAGTTTGGGAATTTGTTGATCCTATTCCACTACATAGAGAGCCTATTCACTCGCCTCGTTGGGATTTGGTTAAAAAATATCCTACTTGGGGTGATCAAGAGAAAAACTTTAGGGTTGAGAGTAAATTTATTAGCGAGCAACAAAAAACAGATTGGAGTAAAGAGTTTCCAACTATTATTTCAAGTATGCGTTTAGTAAATTTAAGCGGTGCGGGTATGCTTGAGAGAACTAGTAAATATCTTGCTGCAATCACACCTGAAATGTTTGCTAATGTGCACCCTGAACTTGCTTTAAAATATGGTATAAATGATGGTGATATGATGTGGATTCATTCACCACAAGGCACTAAGATTAAAGTAAAATGTGTGCATAATCATTCAGTTACACCAGATAGAATTTGCTTGCCTTATAACTTTGCAGGTATTATGCAAGGTGTGGATTTAAGTTATAATTATCCTGAAGGTACTAAACCTTATACTATAGGGGAAAGTTCTAACACGGTTACTAACTATGGTTTTGATATAAATACGCAAATTTCTGAGTTTAATGCAGGACTTTGCAGACTTGAGAGGGCTTAAGGGGTAAGTTATGGCTAGAATGAAATTTTATGTAGATAATAATCGCTGTATTTCTTGCTTTGCTTGTCAAGTAGCTTGTTCAAGTGCGCACGAAGTGCCAGTGGGGATTAATAGAAGAAAAGTAATCACTTTAAATGAAGGTATAGAAGGCAAAGAGTTTTCAACAACTCTTGCTTGCCAACACTGTACAGATGCTCCGTGTGAGCAAGTTTGTCCTGTAAAATGCTTTTATATTAGAGCTGATGGTATTGTTTTACATGATAAAAAAACTTGTATAGGTTGTGGGTATTGTCTTTATGCATGTCCTTTTGGTGCTCCACAATTTCCAAGAGATGGTGCTTTTGGTATTAAGGGTGAAATGGACAAATGTACTATGTGTGCAGGTGGTCCTGAGCCTACCAACTCTCATGAAGAAAGAGAGCTTTATGGACAAAATCGTATCGCAGAAGGCAAAGTGCCTATGTGTGCTGCGGTTTGTTCTACAAATGCACTTTTGGTTGGCGATGCAGCTGAAGTTAGTGCAATGTATAGAAAAAGAGTTTTACTCAAGGGTCAAAATTTAGGACTTGATGTAAAATAATTCAAAGGGTGTTTACAAGCACCCTTTTTTACTACTTATAATCCAAGGTTAATTCATGGAAGAGCTAATTTTACAAATTCAAAAAAATCTTGATGAAAATAATAAACTTACTTGTAAAAAAGCACTAGAACTTTTAAAACAATATTCTAAAGAAGATTTTCAAACTGCTATAAAAGAATTAGGCGTAAAAATTTCAGATTGTGAGTTAGGTCAATTTGGCAAGTTAAACAAAAATATAGCAAAAAGTGAAATTTTAGAAAAGTTAGAAACAAAATTAGATTCTAAGCGTCGTATATCATGTAAAGATACTTTAGAATGCGCTAAAAACTTTAATATGGCCGATATTAGAGCCACACTTAAAACCTATAAAATTGATGTTAAATACTGTGAACTTGATTGTTTTGAAGAAAAAAAAGGTAAAAAATTTCATATAAAAAGTAAAATTTGGATAGAAAATTCTGATGGAGAATTGCTTTTTGGTAAGGGTAAAACAGATATTTTAGAATTAGTAGGAGAATGTGGAAGTATTTCTCAAGCAGCTAAACAACTAGGGATTAATTATAAAAAAGCATGGCTTTATATACAAAATTTAGAAAAAAATATGAAAGAAGAATTACTCATTGCTAAAAAAGGAAGAGGAAGTGAATCAGGTAGCAAACTTACTCCAAGAGCTTATGAGTTAATTCAAAATTTTAAAATTTTACAACAAGATGTAGAAGAATACACCAATAAACGCTTTAAAGAATTATTTTTCAAGAAAAATCAAGAAAAAGATAAAACTTAATTTGAATACAAGTTATAACAATATATCATTAAATAAAAAAGGTAAAAGATGAAAATTGATTGTAGAGATTTAGCTTGCCCGCGTCCTGTGATAGAAACAAAAAAAGCTTTAGAAGAGTTAAAAGAAAATGAAAATTTAGAAATTCTTTTAAATTCTCAAGCTTCTAAAGAAAATGTAATGAGATTTTTAAAATCTTTAAATTTGGAATTTAATGTTAAAGATTTAGATGATGAGAGTATTATTAGCATTGTAAAAGATGGCAATATAGCTCAAACTCAAGAAAAAAATTTACAAGAATACAATGTGTTATTTTTAAAAAGCGATAGGGTAGGCGAGGGAGAACTTGGAAAAAATCTAATGCTAGGTTTTTTAAAAACCCTAAAAGATTTACCTAATAAACCTGCAAAAATCCTTTGTGTTAATGATAGTGTTTTGATGAATACTGATTGCTCTCATATGGCATTTGAAGCCATGAAAGAACTTGAAAATTTAGGAGTTGAAATTTATAGTTGTGGGGCATGTTTGGAATTTTTTGGCAAAAGCAAAGAGCTTAAAATAGGTAAAATAGGTAATGCTTATGAAATTTTAAATGAACTTTTTGGAAAGGCAAAGATTATCTCTTTATGATATATAAAGATCAAAAACTAACCCAATATGTAAAAGCTGCGGGTTGAGCTGCCAAATTAGACTCGGTGGGTCTTGACAAAATTCTTGGCATTTTACAACCGCATGAAAACATTTTAAGTGGTGTTAATAATAATGAAGATGCAAGTGTTTATAAGCTAAATGAAGATTTAGCTTTAGTGCAAACTCTTGATTTTATCACACCTGTGGTTGATAGTGCGTATCATTTTGGCGCTATAGCTGCTGCAAATGCCTTAAGTGATGTGTTTGCTATGGGTGCTGAAGTGATTAATGCTTTAAATATTGTAGGCTTTGATACTTGTCATTTTAATAATGAAATTTTACTTGAAGTGTTAGAAGGTGCTAGAGTTAAGGTTGAAGAAGCTGGTGCTGTGCTAGTAGGTGGACATACTATAGAAAGTGATGAATTTATTTTTGGGCTTAGTGTAACAGGTGTAGTTCATCCTAAGAAATTTATAGCTAATAATAGCGCAAAAGATGGTGATGTGATTTTACTTACTAAACCTATAGGTAGTGGTATTATTAGTACTGCTATCAAGGCCTGTTTGCTAGAAAAAGCAAAGATTTTAAAAGCAGTAGAACAAATGAGTTTTTTAAATCTTTATGCAAGTCGTATTTTAAAGAGCTTTAAAAGTCTTAGTGCTTTAAGTGATGTGACAGGCTTTGGTCTTTTAGGACATTTAAAAGAAATGCTAAATAAAGAGCTTATGATAGAAGTGTATAAAAATGAAATTCCTTTAATGGATGGAGTTTTGTCAATGGCTAATATGGGGATTATCCCAGCCGGAGCTTATAAAAATAAAGATAGTCTAAAAATTTGGGTTGATAATTTAAATGAAAAAGATGAGGATATAGTGTATTTTGATCCTCAAACTTCAGGTGGACTTTTAGCTAGTATGAGTGAAAATGAAGCAAATGAAGCTTTAAAAATTTTAAAGGATCACAATATAGAGGCAAAGATTATTGCTAGATGTGTAAGAAATACTCATAATTATTTATTATTACGCTAATATTTTATTTACAATCAAAAATATATGTTTATATTTGTTACTTTTTTACATAAAAAAATAAATTACAAATAAATATATGTTGATTTTCGTTGCAATTTTTGTATCATAAATACATATTAACTATTAAAGTGGAGGAAAAAATGATACAAAAAGCTTTGCAATTAGCTGAAGAATTACAAAGAAAGATAGAAAGTAATATCTCTCAAAGCGAAAAAGAATTTCATGCCAAAATGCAAAAACTTTTAAACAATCCTAAAAATAAAGTAATGTTAATTGAGCTTTTAGATCGATCTTTTAGATGTAAAGATAAAAGTGCTAGTTTTGAGCTTATAGAACATACTTTAAACAAATATGGTATAGCTGATTTTTTTAGTGCTTTTGAAAAATTTTTACTTTTTTCATTTTTAAATTTTGGAAAATTTGCACCAACTCTTAGTGTGCCGTTTTTCATTAAGCATTTAAGAGAAGATACTAAAGCTATGGTTTTAGATGCAAATCCTAGTGTTTTAGAGCCTCATATGCGTAAAAGAAAAGATGAAGATAAAATCACCTTAAATGTAAATTTAATCGGTGAAGAGGTTTTGGGTGAGGCTGAAAGTACTTATAGGATGAAAAAATATGAAGAAGCATTAAAAACAAACTATATTACTTATATTTCTATTAAAATTACTACCATTTTTTCCCAAATCAATATTATTGATTTTGAATACTCTAAAGATGAGGTGGTAAAAAGATTGGATAAATTATATGCTCTTGCTTTAGAAGAAGAAAAAAAGCAGGGTGTGTCTAAATTTATCAATCTTGATATGGAGGAATTTAGAGATTTAGAATTAACCGTTGAAGCTTTTATGGAGAGTGTTGCAAAATACGATATTAAAGCAGGTATTGTTTTGCAAGCTTATTTGCCTGATTCTTATGAGTATTTGAAAAAACTTTTTGCTTTTTCTAAAGAAAGAGTTTTAAAAGGTATGAAGCCTATAAAAATTCGCTTTGTTAAAGGAGCGAATATGGAAAGTGAAGAAACTATAGCTTCACAAAGAGGTTGGGCCCTGCCTACTTTTTATAAAAAAATTGACACCGATAGTAACTATAAAAAAATGCTTGATTTTGTCTTAGAGGGAGATAATCATAAATATATTAATGTAGGTATTGCAAGTCATAATTTATTTGAAATTGCGTATGCTTATACTAGAATTTCACAAGCTGGAGCTTTATCATCTTTCACTTTTGAAATGCTTGAGGGTATGAGTTTGCAATGCTCTTATGAGCTTTCTAAAATGCATGATCTTATACTTTATGCACCAGTTTGTGATGAAGCACATTTTAACAATGCTATTGCATACTTAGTAAGAAGACTTGATGAAAATACTAGTGAAGATAATTTCATGAGATATTTTTTCAATCTTAAAATTAATGATAAAAATTGGCAAATACAAAAAGAATTATTTATAAAATCCTTAGAAGGTGTTGCTAGTTTGGATAATTCTACTCATAGAACTCAAGATAGAAATAATGAAACAAAGGCTATTAGTTCTTATGAGAGTAAAGAATTTAAAAACGAACCTGACACAGATTTTATCTTAAAAGCAAATAGAGAATGGGCTAAGGGTATAAGAGCTAAATATGAAAATTTAGAAAATTATGATGTCTATCCAGTTGCAAAAGAAGAAATTCAAAACGAAAATTTACAAGTAATAGAAGTTAAAGATAAAATCAAAAATCGCACTATAGGTAAAGTACATTTAGCAGGCCAAGCAGAGATTAAATACGCTTTAGATGTAGCTAAGAACTCAAATTTTAGTGATTTAAGTCACGATGAAATTTATAAGATTTTAGCAAAAACTGCTCAACTTGTTAGAGATCGTAGAGGAGATTTAATAGGTATAGCAGCTTTAGAAGTAGGAAAGACTTTCTTAGAAATTGATCCTGAAGTTAGTGAGGCTATAGACTTTTTAGAATTTTACCCACATTCTTTAGAAAAATTAAAAGAGCAAAATCCTAATACTAATTTTAAAGCAAAAGGCATAGGCGTGGTAATTGCTCCATGGAATTTTCCAGTAGGTATTTCAGTAGGAACCATAGCAGCACCTTTGGCTGCAGGAAATAAAGTGATATATAAACCTTCATCTTTATCGATGTTAACAGGTTATATGCTTTGTAAATGTTTTTGGGATGCAGGAATTCCTAAAGATGCTTTGATTTTCTTACCTGCTAAAGGTAGTGATATATCAAAATACTTACTTGTTGATCAAAGTGTGAAATTTTCAGTATTAACCGGTGGGGAAGAAACTGCTTATGCAATGCTCAAAGCTAATCCAACCTTGCTTTTAAGTGCTGAAACAGGCGGTAAAAACGCAACTATTGTTTCTAAATTTGCTGATCGTGATAGTGCGATTAAAAATATCATTCATTCAGCTTTTTCAAATTCAGGTCAAAAATGCTCTGCTACTTCTTTATTAGTTTTAGAAGAAGAAGTTTATAATGATGAAGAATTCAAAAAGACTTTAGTAGATGCTGCTAGTTCTATGGCGGTTGGAAATCCATTTGTGTTTAAAAATAAACTTGGAGCTTTAGCAGATAAACCAGATGTGAAATTACAAAAAGCTTTAGATGAGCTAGCTCCGTATGAAAGTTGGGCTTTAAAACCTAAATTTGTAGATGATAATCCTTATCTTTTAACTCCAGGGATTAAGTATGGTACTAAAAAAGGTGATTTTACGCATATGAATGAGCTTTTTGCACCAATCTTAACTGTAATGAAAGCAAAAGATTTAAAAGAAGCTATTGATATAGTAAATTCAACAGGCTATGGACTTACAGCAGGATTTGAAAGTTTAGATGAGAGAGAATGGGAGTATTTTCACACTTACATAGAGGCAGGAAATATTTATATTAATAAACCAACAACAGGAGCTATAGTTCTTAGACAGCCTTTTGGTGGTATTAAAAAATCAGCCATTGGTTTTGGTAGAAAAGTTGGAATTTATAATTACATTACCCAATTTTTAGATATAGAGCAAAGTCAAGCTGATCAAAATGTTTTGGACAATGAATTAGTATCAAATTTAAATGCTTTAAGCTTAGATTTAAATGAAAAAGATAAAGCCGATTTTGAAGTCGTTAAAGCTATGGCAAGAAGCTATGCTTACCATGCAAAACATGAATTTGCAAGTGCGAAAGATTATGTCAATATAAGAGGTGAGGATAATCTTTTCTCTTATACAAAAGTTAAAAATATCGCTTATAGAGTGCATAAAGATGATAGTTTAAAAGATATTTTAGGAGTTATTTTAGCAGCTAGTGTATTAAATATTGATCTTGTTTTAAGCTATGATGAGCATGAAAAAATAGATCTTGTGCAAAAGATTAATCAAAAAATTAGTTCAAAAACTTTATTCCTTAAAGAAAGTAAAGAAAATTTCATTAGCAAAATAGCTGATTATGAGAGAATTCGTTATTTTGCTCCATTAGATGTTAATGATGAAATTTTCATAAAAGCAGCAAGTTGTGCAAAAATCATCGCTAATGCTAAGCCTTTAATAAATGGGCGTTTTGAGTTGCTTTTATATCATAATGAGAAAGCTTTAAGTATATCTTTCCATCGTTATGGAAATCTAGGCATTCGTGCTTTAAAATAATATAAAGGAGATAAAATGGAGGTTGTTCAAATTAATACTCAAATTGCGATAATGTTTGTCGCATATTCAGCATTAATGCTTTTTATCGGATTTTATTTTTATAAACAAAATAAAAATTCAGAGGACTATTTTTTAGGTGGTCGTTCTATGGGACCAGTGGTTTCAGCACTTAGTGCTGGAGCTTCTGATATGAGTGGTTGGCTTTTAATGGGTTTACCAGGAGCTTTATATGTAAGTGGTTTGGCTGAAAGTTATATTGCAATAGGTCTTAGTATAGGAGCGTTTTTAAACTGGACTTTTGTGGCAAAAAGACTTAGAATTTATACTAGTGTGATTGCAAATTCTATTACAATTCCAGATTATTTTGAAACAAGGTTTGATGATGATAAGCATATATTAAGAGTGGTTTGTGCTATTGTTATTTTAATTTTCTTTACTTTTTATGTTTCATCAGGGCTTGTAGGTGGAGCAAAACTTTTTGAAGCAACTTTTGGAATTCAATATGATTATGCTTTAACTACAGGAACTGTTATTATAGTTGCTTATACATTTTTAGGTGGATATAAGGCAGTTTGTTGGACGGATTTGATTCAAGGTTTATTAATGATGAGTGCTTTGATTGTTGTGCCTATAGTGATGATTTATCATTTAGGTGGCTTTAGTGAAGCTGTTAATATAGTCAAAGAAATTAAGCCAAATACTTTTTCTATGGGAGAAGGATTAAGCTTTTTAGGTATAGTTTCAGCGCTTTCATGGGGACTTGGATATTTTGGTCAGCCACATATTTTGGTGCGTTTTATGTCTATAAGATCAACTAAAAATATTCCAACTGCTACTTTTGTAGGAATTTCTTGGATGGTTATATCTTTAATAGGTGCTTGTTTGATAGGTATTTTAGGTATAGCTTATGTGAGTAAATTTGAGCTTAGTTTGCAAGATCCTGAAAAGATTTTTATCGTAATGTCACAATTACTTTTTAATCCTTGGATAGCAGGCATTTTACTTAGTGCTATTTTAGCAGCTATTATGAGTACAGCAAGTTCGCAATTACTTGTTTCAAGTTCAACTATAGCAGAAGATTTTTATAAAAGAATTTTTAATAAAGAAGCATCTAATAAAACAGTGATGACTTTGGGTAGATTTGGTGTTTTAGCAGTAGCTGTGATAGCTTTTATCATTTCTACTGATAAAAACTCAAGTGTATTAAGTATAGTAGCTTATGCTTGGGCGGGATTTGGAGCAAGTTTTGGTTCTGTAATGCTCTTTTCGTTATTTTGGTCAAAAATGACAAGATACGCTGCTATTGCAGGTATGATTACCGGTGCAGTTGTGGTTGTAGCATATAAAAATTTCTTAGCTGAGTGGCTTAATTTTCCTATATATGAAATCATTCCAGGATTTTTAGCTGCTTCTGTTGTGATTGTTTTAGTGAGCTTGGTTACAAAAGTGCGCCCAGGAACCAAAACAGCTTATGAAACAATGTTAAAACATCTTTAATATATTCAAAAGCCTTTAGGGCTTTTGAATTAAAAATCTAAGCGTTGGGTTATCTTGATTTATTTCTAGAATTTCAAAACCACGATTTTTAGCATCTTGAGGTATAGAATTGATACTTTGCGGACAGTCGCATAAAATTTCTAAAACTTCACCTGATTTTAGTTCTTTTAAGGCATCAATAGTAGCTATAGCAGGGTATGGACAAGCTTCACCTTCTAAATTTAAACTATAATGAATAATCATATTTTTCCTTTTTTATTTTGTTTGAAAAAGAATGATTGTTTAAACTTTAATATAAATAAAAATAAAATTGCAAATAAAGTTAAATTGATTATTAAGCCATTAAAATAACCAAATTCATTTAAAAGATGAATCTTTACTCCATCTGTTAAGAAATTTGGAAAATGATCGTAACTTAAAGCTAATATCATAGTGCCAATAATATTTGCAATACCTACTATAATAAAATGACTTTGTCCTTCACAAGCTCGATACATCCAGCCACACTCGCATCCTCCGGCAAAAACTATTCCAAAGCCAAATAAAAAAGCACCTAAAGTAATATTTGGTGATATTTCTATTATTTTGCTAGTGTGCCCTTGTAAGATAAAAGCAAAAGCTATTAAACAAGCTATAATCATACCTATTAAAGCACCTTTTATAGCATTGTCTCTACCAAATAAAAATAAATCTCTAAAGCAAGAAGTAAAGCAAATTTGAGCTCTAGATATGATAAAACCAAAAACAAAGCCAAATATTAACGCTAAAGGAAGAATACTTTCTTTGTTGTTAATATTTAAAGGTTGTTTTTGTAGTATAAATACAACATAAGTTATAAAAATTATAAACACACCAAATCCTATATAAAAATATATCTTTGCGGTTTTATTGTGTGTTTTTAATGGTCGGTTTTCTTTATAAACACGTTGTAATTTGGCTTTTGGTTTAAAAGGTGATAGATTGCAAACTTTAACAGCTAAATAAATCCCTAAAATCATAAATAAAGTAAAAACCCAAGTATGTAAAGAAAAATAAGGCAAGCCTGTAAAAAAATTTGCTAGGTTACATCCAAAGGCAAGTCTTGCACCAAAACCAGATAAAATTCCACCTATAATAGCTTGAAAAATTCGAATTTTGCTAGCAGGTAAGCGCCATTTGAATTTATTTGCTAAAAATGCAGCGCTTAAACACCCTATAAACATACCTATAAGCATGATACCATCAATTCTTGTTAAGGGAGTGCCACTTAAATTTTGCTTTTGATAATAAGAATAAGAGCTTAAGTCTATACCAAAAAATTCTAAAAACTCTCCACCCCAGCGTGTCATTTCGCCAGTGACTGCCCAAACACTACCAAAAATTCCAAAATAAATAGCACTTAAAATTCCAAGCATAATCATGCCTTTGGAATTATCCCAAAAATTTATAAAAAAAGATTGTTTGAAAGAATGCATTGTTGTATCCAAAAATTGTGATTGTCAAAACTTGACACTAAAATAAAAACTACTATTATAACTAAGAATTTTGATAATAAAATAAAACAAAACCACTTATAACTTTAAGTATTTAATTTTTGTTTTAATTAAAAATATTAAGATATAATATATTTTTTGGAAGGTTAGCTTATCTGGTGATGGCCACTGACTTCAAATCAGATGAAAGGGTAGTTGACTACTTTTTGGGGAGTTCGATTCTCTCACCTTCTCGCCAAATTTAAGTCAAAATGGAGTTTTTATGAGTAAAGCAGATATTGTCGTTGGTATCCAATGGGGTGATGAGGGTAAAGGTAAGATAGTTGATAAACTATGCGAAAATTATGATTATGTTTGCAGGAGTGCAGGCGGACATAATGCAGGTCACACTATATGGGTTGATGGTATAAGATATGCTTTACATTTAATGCCATCAGGTGTTTTGAATAAGCAATGTATTAATGTTATAGGAAATGGAGTTGTAGTTAATCCTGATGTATTAATTAGCGAAATGGCTCAATTTGAAAATTTAGAAGGAAGATTATTTATAAGTGATAGAGCTCATTTAAATTTAAATCATCATGCTTTGATTGATCAAGCACGAGAAAGACTTAAAGGCGATAAAGCTATAGGGACAACAGGCAAAGGCATAGGGCCAAGCTATGAAGATAAAATAAGTCGTAATGGACATAGAGTAGGGGAATTGCTAGAGCCTGAAAAACTTTGTGAAAATTTAATGAAAGATTTTGAACTTAAAAAAACTTATTTTGATGTTTTAGGTATTGCAATGCCTAGTTATGATGAAATTTTAAAAGATTTAAAACGCTTTAAAGAAGTGCTAGCACCATATATTACAGATACCACAAGAATGCTTTGGAAAGCTTTGGATGAGGATAAAAAAGTATTGTTAGAAGGTGCACAAGGATCAATGCTGGATATTGATCATGGAACTTATCCTTATGTTACTAGTTCAACAACTATTTCAGCTGGGGCTTTAAGTGGTTTGGGTTTAAATCCAAAAGAAATTGGAAAAGTTATAGGTATAGTAAAAGCTTATACAACAAGAGTGGGAAATGGAGCTTTTCCAAGTGAAGATTTAGGTGAAGATGGTGAAAAAATAGGACTTATTGGTAAAGAAATTGGTGTAAGTACAGGTAGAAAAAGAAGATGTGGTTGGTTTGATGCGGTTGCGGTAAGATATACTGCAAGATTAAATGGCTTAGATGCTTTATCATTGATGAAGCTTGATGTGTTGGATGGTTTTGAAAGTGTTAAAATTTGTAAAGCTTATGAGTATAAGGGGCAAGAAATAGACTATGTGCCTTGTGATTTAGAAAATGCTAAACCTATTTATGAAGTAATGGAAGGTTGGGATAAAGTTGCAGGGATTAGGGATTATGATTTATTGCCTGAAAATGCTAAAAAATACATTAAACGTTTAGAAGAATTAAGTGGTGTTAAAGTAGGTTATATCTCTACAAGCCCTGAAAGAGAAGATACTATCATTTTATGAAAAGCAAATATTCTTCTGTGATTAAGCTTAGAAAACAACAGCTTGATAAAGCAGAAGCAAATTTAACCAAAACAAGACAAAATCTTTTGCAGTGTGAAGAAGAGCTTAAAGAAGCCTCAAAAACTTGCGAAAGTTTAACTTTAGCCGATAAGGGCTCGATAGCTTTGTTAAGATCGTCTTTAAAATTGCAAGAAATTGCAAGAGAAGGCAAGCAAAGAATTAAACAAAAATTAGATTTAACCAAAAAAGAATTAGCGCATCATCAGCATTTATATAAAAAAGCTCATTTGGAATTTGAAAAAATCAAAGTTTTAGAAAATGAAGAATTAAAAAAGATTCAAAAAGCCTTACAAAAAGAAGAAGAAAAATTTATGGACGAACTTGCTATAACAAGGCATTTTAATAAGGATAAATAATGAAAAAAATAATATTTTTATTAATTTTTTTAAATTTTGTGAATGCGCAACAAAATTGTGAGCAATATTTTGAAGCAAGAAAAGAGCAAATGCAAGAGCAAATTAGAGAATATGATGAGGCAAGACAAAGTTTAGAAGCATATAGGGCATCTTTTGAAGCTTTACAAAAAGAAAAAATGCAAGCTTTGGTACAAAAAGAAGCTGATATTAATGCAAGTTTAGAACAAATCAAAAGCTTAAAAGAACAAAATGAACGTATATTGAAAGCAACTAGAGAAAATCTCCAAGCAATTAATGATAAAACTATGGGGCGTATTACAGAAATCTATGCAAAAATGAAAGATGTGGCTGTTGCAGGTATATTAAGTGAAATGGAACCTGATGAAGCTTCAAAAATTCTACTTTCGCTTGATCCTAGAAAAATTTCATCCATTATGGCAAAAATGGAACCTAAGAAAGCTTCAGATTTAACACTACTTTTGAAAAATTTAGATCAAAATGCAAGTTCGCAGTAAGTTTTAAGCAGTTTTTACCTTTTTTTTAGTATTATTTCAATAAAAATAAAAAGGTGAATAAATGCGTATCAAACCAGCTCACATACCTTATATAACAAATAAAATAATACTTGATTTAATGCATTCTTCTTTTGTTAAAATTAAAGATGATAGTCAAAAACTTTTAAAAATAGCAAAAGAGATTATAGAAATAGATGTTTTAAACGAGCGTAAGCTTGATGAAAAAGCAAAAGAGCTTTTAGAAAGCCAAGAAGATGAAATCGAGTTCATGCAAATAGATAGAAAAAGTATGTTTTGGATGATTAAGAAAAAATTGGCAAATGAGTTTAAATTTATGCTTGATAGTGAAGATAGATACAATAATCTTTCTCATAAAATTTTAGAAAATTTAGTAGAAGAGGATTTGATAAATTATAATGTATCAGAAAATCGTGTGAAAAATCTTATTTTCTCAAGTATTATGTCTTATTTAAAAGAGTATGAAAATTTAGAAGATTTGGTTTATGAAAAAATTTCAAATTATAAAAGAAAGCTTATCCCAGGTTCTGAAGAATATGAATTGGTGTTTGAAAAGCTTTACCAAGAAGAGCTTAGAAAAAAGGGACTTTTATGAAAGCATATATTTATATAGAAAATGATGTTTTTTTAAGTGCAAAGGCTTTTGGAGAAAGTGGAACTTTTTTTGGTGAGCTTGTTTTTAATACTTCTTTAACGGGCTATCAAGAGATTATTTCTGATCCTTCATATGCGGGTCAATTTGTGGTTTTTTCAATGCCAGAAATTGGTATAGTTGGCGTTAATGATGAAGATAATGAAAGCAAAGAAGTTTTTGCTAGCGGTATGATCATAAGAGAATTAAATGAAGAATATTCTAATTTTAGAGCCAATGATTCTTTAAGTGCTTATTTGAAAAACCATGGCAAAATAGGACTTTGTGAAATTGATACAAGATTTTTGGTTAAAATGATTAGAGATCAAGGAAATTTAAGAGCTATAATATCTACTGAAATTAAAGACAAAGAAGAGCTTAAGAAAATGCTTCTTTCTAGTGCTAAAATCGATGAGGTAAATTATGTAGCACAGGTTAGCACTAAAAGCTCTTATAAACATAGTAAAGGTGCTTGGAATCATAGCAACAAAACTTATGAGAATGTAAAAGCAAATGGTAAAAAAGTAGCTGTGATTGATTATGGTGTAAAAGAAAATATTTTAAATGAACTTGTGAGTGTAGGACTTGAAGTAGAGGTTTTTCCTTATAATACCAAGGCAAAAGATTTGATTGATTTATACCAAAAAGGTGCAATTCATGGGATATTTTTATCCAATGGACCAGGTGAGCCAAAAATTTTAAAAGATGAAATTGCAGAGATTAAAAAATTAGCGGAAGCAAAAATTCCTATGCTAGGTATTTGTTTAGGACATCAACTTTTAAGTAATGCATTTGGTTATGAAACTTATAAGATGAAATTTGGTCAACATGGAGCAAATCATCCAGTAATTAATCTTACAAATAACACAGTAGAAATCACAGCACAAAATCACAACTATAATGTTCCTGAAGAAATAACAGAGGTTGCAACAATTACTCATAGAAATTTATTTGGTGATAATGTAGAGGGTGTAAGATATAAAAATTATCCTATCATTTCAGTACAACACCATCCAGAAAGCTCATCAGGGCCGCATGAGAGCAAATATATTTTTAAAGAATTTTTAGAGCTTTTGTGAATTTAGATTTTATTGCTTTAGCGAGTATAGCTTTTCTTTCAAGCTTTGGACATTGCTATGGAATGTGCGGAGGCTTTGTTTTGGCTTATACTCAGCTTTCAAAGCAAATTAAACTCCCTTTTTCTCTTTTGATTTTCTCTTATCATTTATCTAGAATTTTTGCTTATGTTTGCTTAGGCGTATTTTTTGGAATTTTTGGAAATTTATTTTCTTTTAACGAATTTGCAAAAGGTGTAATGTTTTTTATTATTGGGCTTTTTATGATGATTTTAGCTTGTGCTTTAATTTTTAAAGGAAAATTTTTAGCTTTTTTTGAAAGATCTTTAATTTTTGACTGTATCATCAAAAAAAATATTTCCAAACTAATTCAAAATAAGTCTTTAAAAAGTACTCTTTTTTTAGGATTTTTAAATGGTTTTGTGCCATGTGGATTGGTGTATTTTTACATAGCCTTTGGTATGAGTGTACAAAATGTTTATCTAGCAGCATTGATTATG
The DNA here is from genome assembly GCF_024723515.1 of Campylobacter sp. W0066.2. Taxonomy (NCBI): domain Bacteria; kingdom Pseudomonadati; phylum Campylobacterota; class Epsilonproteobacteria; order Campylobacterales; family Campylobacteraceae; genus Campylobacter; species Campylobacter sp. W0066.2. Next base: position 59,806 of record NZ_JANQCV010000003.1, read on the forward strand.
TTTATTTTTGGACTTTCAACCTTGCCCGCATTGATTTTTTTTGCTTATTTTTCTAAAACGTTAAATGAAAAATTTCAAAAAACAGCTAGTTTGATTTCTTATATTTTAATCTTTTTTTACGGTGTGTATTTTTCTTATACAGGTTTTATGCTTATGCGATAACATTATAATTTATTAATAAATAATAAATAATTTGACATAATTTAAGCTAAAAAAGATATTAAATATCATATAATATAAAGATTGTATAATTGCAGAAAAAAACTTAAGGAGAGGAAATGCACCCAGGAAATGCATTAAACTATGACTATACGGTTGCTAAATATTTTATGTTTGCTACCTTATTGTTTGGTGTTATTGGTATGGCTATTGGAACGCTTATTGCCTTTCAAATGGCTTATCCGGATTTAAACTATTTAGCCGGTGAGTATGGTACTTTTTCAAGACTTAGACCATTACACACTTCAGGTGTAATTTTTGGTTTTATGCTCTCAGGAATTTGGGCTACTTGGTATTATATTGGTCAGCGTGTGCTAAAAGTTAGTATGGCAGAATCAAGCTTTTTAATGTTTATTGGTAAATTACATTTTTGGCTTTATATGATCACTATGATTATAGCTGTTATTACTTTGTTTGCAGGTGTTAGTACTTCAAAAGAGTATGCTGAACTTGAATGGCCACTTGATATATTGGTAGTTTTAGTTTGGGTTTTATGGGGTGTAAGTATTTTTGGACTTATTGGAATTCGCCGTGAAAAAACTTTATATGTTTCACTTTGGTATTATATAGCTACTTTCTTAGGTATAGCAATGCTTTATCTATTTAATAATATGGCTGTACCAACATATTTTGTAAGTGGAATGGGTGATTGGTGGCATAGTGTTTCTATGTATGCAGGAACAAATGATGCGTTAGTTCAATGGTGGTATGGACACAATGCTGTTGCATTTGTATTCACTGTTGGTATTATTGCTCAAATTTATTATTTCTTGCCAAAAGAAAGCGGTCAGCCAATTTTCTCTTATAAATTGTCTTTATTTGCATTTTGGGGCTTAATGTTTGTTTATCTATGGGCAGGTGGACACCACTTGATTTATTCTACTGTACCTGATTGGATGCAAACTATGGGTTCAGTTTTTTCAATTGTGCTTATTTTACCTTCTTGGGGTTCAGCAATTAATATCTTACTTACTATGAAAGGTGAGTGGAGTCAATTAAGAGAAAGCCCATTAATCAAATTTATGATTTTAGCTTCAACTTTCTATATGTTCTCAACTTTGGAAGGTCCTATTCTTTCTATTAAATCAGTTAATGCATTAGCGCATTTTACAGATTGGATTCCAGGACATGTTCATGATGGTACTTTAGGTTGGGTTGGCTTTATGACCATGGCTGCACTTTATCACATGGTACCTAGAATGTTTAAAAGAGAGTTGTATAGCAAATCACTAATGGAAGCTCAATTTTGGATTCAAACCACAGGTATAGTATTGTACTTTAGTTCTATGTGGATAGCAGGTATTACTCAAGGTATGATGTGGAGAGCTACAGATGAGTATGGTAATTTACTTTATACTTTCATCGATACTGTTGAAGCTATTATTCCTTATTATTGGATTAGGGCTGTGGGTGGCTTGTTATACTTAGCAGGATTTTTCATGTTTGTTTATAATATTTACAAATCAATCGCAGTGGGTAGAGTACTTGATAAAGAACCAAAAAGTGCTTCACCTATGGCAGCATAAGGAGGAAAAATATGTTTAGTTGGTTAGAAAAAAATCCATTCTTTTTTGCTGTAGCGGTATTTATAGTGATTGCGTATGCGGGTATTGTAGAAGTTTTACCTGATTTTGCTCAAAATGCAAGACCAATTGAAGGTAAAAAGCCTTATACAGTTTTACAACTTGCAGGACGCCATGCTTATATTAAAGAAAGTTGTAATGCGTGTCATTCACAACTTATTCGTCCTTTTAAATCAGAAACAGATCGTTATGGTATGTATTCAGTTAGTGGTGAGTATGCTTATGATAGACCATTTTTATGGGGTTCAAAAAGAACCGGACCTGATTTATTGCGTATAGGTAATTTTAGAACTACAGATTGGCATGAAAATCATATGTGGGATCCAGTTTCAGTTGTTCCTGGTTCTATTATGCCAGCTTATAAACATATGTTTAGCAATAATGCAAATATAGAAACAGCTTATGCAGAAGCGCTAACTGTAAAAAAAGTTTTCAATGTGCCTTATGATGTTGAAAATGGTACAAAACTTGGTACTTGGGAAGAAGCTCAAGCAGAAGTTAAAGCAGAAGCTCAAGCTATAGTAGATCAAATGAAAAATCAAGATGTTAAAGATGCGTTTGCTAGAGGCGAAATTAGAGAGATTGTAGCTTTAATCGCGTATCTTAATAGCTTAAAATAGGAAAAACCATGGATTTAGAACTAATAAGAGAGCTACAAGCTTATGGTTTTTTTGCTCTTGTAGTGTTTTTAGTGGTAGTTTTATATTCTTATTGGTTTCATTTATATAGATCTGAAAAAACAGGTAGAAGAAACTATGAAAAATATGCTGATTTAGCATTGCATGATGAAATCAGCGATCGTGTTTTAGAGCAAAATAAAAGGAGTGCTTAATGCAATGGTTGAACTTACAAGATAATGTTAATTTATTATCTTTTATTGGAGCAATTCTTATCATCTTGATTACACTTGTTGTGGTAGGAAAATTATTTAAAAGTATGAAAGAAGAAAAAAGCCAAGGTGAGCTAAGCGAGCATAGTTGGGATGGTATAGGTGAATTTAAAAATCCTATACCACTTGGCTGGGCTGTTGTATTTTTCTTGGCTATAGTGTGGTGTATATGGTATTTTCTTTGGGGATATCCTTTAAATAGTTATTCTCAAATTGGTGAGTATAATAAAGAAGTACAAGCACATAATGAAAAATTTGCACAAAAATTTGCAAATTTAAGCGCACAAGATAAACAAGAAATGGGTAAAAATATTTTCTTGGTTCAATGTTCTTCTTGTCATGGAATTACAGGTGATGGTATTAATGGAAAAGCACAAAATCTTAACATTTGGGGTTCAGAAGAAGGACTTATAGAAGTAATTACTAAAGGTTCTAAGGGCATGAATTATCCTATGGGTGAGATGTTAAGCGCAGCAGATAATGGCATAGATGAAGCCGATATCCCTGCAATTGCAGCTTATGTTGCTTCTGAAATTTCAGCGATTAAAAAAACTGAAAATCCTCAGCTTGTGGCAAAAGGAAAAGAGCTTTTTGTAACTTGTGCAGTATGTCATGGAGAGGATGGAAAAGGAACTATTGATGGTCAGTTAGTAGCTCCGGATTTATCAAAATACGGTAGTGCTGAGTTTGTAGTAGATGTTTTAAATCGTGGTAAGGCAGGTAGCATAGGTGTAATGCCTCACTTTAACAATGGTTTATTAAACGAGCTTCAAAAAGAAGCAGTTAGTGAATATGCAATTTCTCTTTCAAGGGGTAAATAATGGAAAATTCAAATAGATGTGTATTTTCACTTTCAGGTGTTAGTGGAATGTTAATAGCAACTGTTTTATTATTATCGATTTTAGCTGGACTTACTGTTTGGGGTTTAAAAGCACAACAAGATGTAATGCAAAAACCTTATAAATTAGAAAAAGCAGAGCAAATTAAAATGTTTGACTCTAAAAGAGAAGAACATATCATCATAAAGGAATGATTATGGCAAAAGTTCTTGAATACTTAATCATAGTTGGCTTAGTTGTAGCAGCAGGAATTACTGCTTGGTCGGTTTTAACTGTAAATCATCTTTTTATAGGATGAAAAATACATTTAAGGGCGGTTTTTTAACCGCCATTTTTATTTGCTTTGCTAATTTCTTGCATGCTGAAATATTATTAAATGATAACATCTTAAATACTGCAATAGAGCAAAATATTACTTCAAGTTCTAAACAAATTCATGAGTTAACTGGAGTTAATATAGCCTTAGCATTAAGTGATAAAAAAGACTTTGAAAGTTTAAAAAATTATGAAGCTAATTTAAGTAAGCCATATATTTTGCTTGTATTTTCTAAAGCTTCACATAAGGTAGATATACTTGCAAGTGATGATGCTATGAAGTATTTTGATAAAGAAGGTGTTTTAAGTCCTTATCCTGAAAAAGGAACGATTTTACCTATACTTGCAAATTCTAAACAAAAAGACATTTACAATGCTGCTATTTTAAATGGTTATGCAGATATTGCTGATCAAGTTGCAAATCATTTTAATATAAAACCTTTTTATGGAAACTCAAACCGAGATACTTTAAATATCATGAGAATTTTAATTTATAGCTTTTTATGTGTTGCAATTTTGATGCTAGTTCAAAGAAAAATCAAAAGGAGAAGATAAATGCAAAATCAAAAAACATTTTGGCCTTATGGTATTTTGATTTCTTTAGGGCTTATTGTTATAGCTTGTATTGTTACGGTTTTTATTGCAAGCAAAGCCCCTGTGTATGAAGATAATTTTTATTTTGATTCTTATCAAAATGTTGAGTTAAATTATAATGAAATTCAAAACAGACAAAAGACTTTTGATGAAAATTTTAAGCTAAGTATTAAAGACAAAGAAAGCTTTATGCATAAGAAAAATCAAGTTTATTATATCAATGAAGGGCAAAATGAACTTAGAATTGCTATTGAAAATTTAAAAGATTATGATTTAAGTAAGCTTCAAATTCAAACTTTACTTTCACGTCCACACACAAATGTAAATGATGAGAATTTACAAGCAAGAATAGAAGGAAATGATTTGGTGTTTGATTTTAATATCAAAGAAAAAGGTGTTTGGCAAATACTTTTAAAAATCACTCAAGATGAAAATAGTGTAGGATTTTTTAAATTCTTTTTACAAACTAAATAATGAAGCTTTTTGTTTTTAGCTCACTAAGAGCTTTAAGAAAGTATTATGAGAAAAAACTGCAGATTGATAGTTTAGTAGAACCGGCTATGAGTATAGCCGAATTTATGCAAAAATTAGTTTTTTCTCCACATTTTCAAGCAACTCATTATGAATGTTTGCTTTTGATGAAAAAGGCTTGCGAGCAAACTAAAAATTTAGAGCAAAGTTTAAAAATACCGAGTAATTTTTTTGCTTTCTTAAAAAACAATGCTTATTTATTTAGTTTCTTTAAAGAGCTTAGTTTAGAAAAAAAAGATATCAACTCATTAAAATTTCATGATGCTTATGCTCAGTATGAAGAGCATTTGCAAATTTTAGAAGAACTTTTTAAAAATTATCTTACTTTATTAAAAGAGCAAAATTTATATGATGATATTTCTTTGCCACTAGATTATGAAATTAATAGCGATTTTTTAAAAAATTATGATGAGATTATTTTTGATTTTCAAGGTTTTTTAAATGCCTTTGAAGTAGAGCTTTTGTTAAAAGTTAAGGAAATACTTCCTCTTAAAGTGCAATTTAATTGTACTAAATTTAATAAAGATTTTTTAAGTTCTCTTAGCTTTTTACAAGGGCTTTCTCTTAAGGAAAATCATGTGTATTTATATGATGTAAACCAAGCGCAAATATTACAAGAGTGTCCTTTTGTACAAGAAAATAAAATCACTCATAAGAGTTTTAATTTACGGTCTTTGCAAGCTGCTTTTGTTTTTGAAAAAATTAACAGCTTTTTAAAAGCTGGTATTAGCGCAAAAGATATTGTAGTGATTACCCCTGATGAGAACTTTGTGGATATTTTAAGACTTTATGATAAAAACAATGTATTAAACTATGCCAATGGGGAAAGTATCAAACATACGCTTTTTTATCATAGATTAAAGACTTTATATGAAAGTGCTAAAGATGATGAGTTTGAGTATGAGCTTAGTGAAGATTTTTTTGATAGGCAAAAGCTAAACAAGCACTTATGTAATTTGCATTTTTATCCTTCTGGTATTCATTTTATAGAGTTTAGAAAGCTTTTTGATGAAAATATCTCTTTTGATTTTTTTGAAAACTTCATCCATAATTTGCTAGAAGATATTAACAATCAAGAATTGCAAGATTATATCTATCAAGAGCTTGCATTCATTAAAGAACTTATAAAAATACATACTTTAAGTTTTAAGCAAATTTTAGAGTTATTTTTCATGCAAATTGACAATAAAAAACTAAGCAGTGTTGGCGGTGGTGAAGTTACTGTAATGGGGCTTTTAGAAAGCAGGGGGCTCAGCTTTGATGGGGTGATTATAGTTGATTTTAATGATGAGTTTATCCCTAAAAGAGTTTCAAGTGAGTTATTTTTAAATAATGAAATTCGAAAAAAAGCAGGACTTATTACTCATACTCAAAGAGAAAATTTACAAAGACATTATTATTACACCCTAATAGCCAAGGCAAAATTAGTAGGAATTTCTTATGTAGAAAATGAAGAAAAAATCAAATCAAGATTTTTAAGTGAGCTTGATTTTTTACTCATAGAAGATAAAATATACAGTGACAATGCCTATATCAAATACTTTCAAGCACACAAGTGTGATTTTAACCTTGAGCCAATTACACATATAATGGCTAAGCATGATTATTTTAGTAAAGAGCTTACTTTTACGAGATTTCACCTTTTGATAAATTATGGCTTAGATTATTATTATAAATATGTCTTAGGACTAAAAGAATCAAAAGAATTAGAAGATACTTTTAGAGCGAATGAGCTAGGAAGTTTTATTCATAAAGCTTTAGAAAAATACTATAAACAAAACAAAAAAGCAAAATATTTTGACTATGAAAAATTTATGGATATTGTAAAAAATTTGAAAGATTACAAAATCGATGCTTTAAATTTAGCTTTAATACAAGCAATATTTAAAGAATTTCAAGTGCTTGAAAATGAGCATTTTAAACAAGGCTTTATGGTAAGAGATTGTGAATTTTCACAAAAAAAAGATTTTATCGCTGAAAATGGAGTTAAAATTACTATTTTTGGACGTTTAGATAGATTAGATGAAAATGAAAATGAAAAATTAGTCATAGATTATAAAACTGGGAAAATAGATGAAAAAACTTACCAGCTTGCCTTTTATAAGTTTTTATTAGAGGACACATACCCTTTAGAAAATATAAATGCTTGTTTTTATGATTTAAAAAATATGAAAATCGTTTATGAAAATACTGAAAGTGAAAAAGTGCAAGAGCTTAAAGACATGTTTAATGAGCTTGCAAAAGAGCCTTTAGAAAAAGAATTTACTAATCAAAGAAATGATAATACCTATAGTCCTTATACCATGCTTTATAAAAAGGAGTTTAAGCTTTGAGTTGTAATTTTGAGCCTTTTTTGGCCTTAGAAGCTAGTGCAGGAAGTGGAAAAACCTTTGCATTAAGCGTGCGTTTTGTAGCTTTGGTGTTAATGGGAGCTAAGATTAATGAAATTTTAGCTCTTACTTTTACCAATAAAACCACAAGCGAGATGAAAGAAAGGATTTTTAAAACCTTTTTAGAATTTGATGTGCTTGAAAATGGAGAAAATAAAGCAGAATGCAATGAGCTTATGAGAATGCTAGGCAAAAGCAAAGAAGAGCTTGCGGATTTAAGACAAAAGCGTAAAAACGAATTTTTAAGATCTAAACTCAATATCTATACTTTTGATAGTTTTTTTTCGCAAATTATTCGTTCTTTTGCTTTAAATTTAGGTTTTATGAGTGATTTTGAAATCATAGAAAGTCAAGATAGTTATAAAAATTTCATTGCTAAATTAAACGAAGAAGAGCTAAAAAGTCTAGCGTATTACATTATCCAAACAAAAAGCAAAAGTGATTTTTTAAAAAACCTTGAAAATTTATATACCAAACATTGTGATGTTAAGCCAAATCCAAAAGCTTACCTTCCAAGTAAGACTGCTTTAGAAAAAAATATTGATGAGTTTATAGCTTATGCAAAAAATTTAAGCACAAATAAAAATTATCTTTCAAATTTTAATTTTGAAAGAATGGAAGATTTTTTTGCTAAGCCTATTATTAGTAATTTAAAAAAAGATTATTTTACCAAAGTCATTGATAATGAATTTTTACAAAAAAGAGCAGAACTTATACAAAATGCAAAAGAATATTTTAATCAAATGGAAAATTACCGCATAAGTATGCTTGCAAAGCTTTTGGCGCATTTTAAAGAAGCAAGAAATGAAAACAATACCAAGCAAAATGCATTAACTTTTTCAGATATAGCCTTAAAAACTTATGAATTAATTAGTGATGAGGCTAATAAAGATTTGATTTATTTTAGACTTGATGGTTATATTTCGCATTTATTAATCGATGAATTTCAAGATACTAATGTCTTGCAATATCAAATTTTAAAGCCTATTATTGCCGAACTTGTTTCAGGTGAGGGTGTGAAAAAAAACAGAAGTTTTTTTTACGTAGGCGATAAAAAGCAGAGTATATATGGTTTTAGAGGGGGTAAAAAAGAACTTTTTGATAAGCTTTTAAAAGACTTTCCACAAATTAAACTAGAGCATTTGGATACTAATTATCGTAGTAAAAAGATCATTGTTGATTATGTTAATGATACCTTTAAAGATAAATTCTTTGATAGCTTTTTAAATCCTAGCTTTACTTTGCAAAAAAGCGTTAAAGAAAGCGGGTATATAGAAATTTTGCAAAATCACATCCCTAGTAAAGATAGTTCTGTTTATGAAGCAAGTGCTAAAGAAGCTTTAAAAATTATCCATAGACTTTTAGAAAAAGGCATTAAGCTTGATGATATTTGCATTTTAGTATGGGTCAATAAAGACGCTACTTTGATTCAAGAATTTCTTGAAGAAAATGGCGTTAAAGCTTATACGCAAAGCAATGTTCCTTTGTTAGATTGTATTAGTGTAAGAGTGCTTTTTGAGTATGCAAAGGCTTGTGTGCTTAAAGATGAGTTTAGTTTGTATTTTGTAAATGATATTTTAAAAAAAGAGCTTAGCTATCTTGAGCTTGATCTAAACCGCAGTGTAGGTGAAATTTTAAAATACTTGATTGATTATTTAAAGCTTGATCTAAGCGATGTTAATCTTATCGCCTATTTAGAGCATGCAAGTGCTTTTGATAATTTTTTTGATTTTTTATTTAGTCCTTGTAAATTAAGTTCTTTACAAGCACAAAATGATGGAGTTAGCATTATGACCGTGCATAAGTCTAAGGGGCTTGAATTTGAAAATTTAATCGTGCTTGATAGACTTAGTAAAAAAGCTCCAGATACTGATACTTTAATGTTTGAGTATGATTTAGAGCAGGGCTGGGAAATAAAATACAGACATAGTGCTAGAGAATACCTTGAAGATGATAGCTATAATGCCTTTTTAGACAAAAGAAAAAAACTCCAAACGGAAGATGAGATAAATTGTTTATATGTAGCACTTACTAGAGCTAAAAATTCTCTTTTTGTTATAAAAAATGATGAAAATTATAAGGGTTTTAAAGGATATTTTAAAGATTATGAAGAAAAGCAAATAGGCATTTTAGAAGAACAACTTTCAAAAACAAATGAGCCTTTGGAAAATTTAGAGCAAATAGAAAGCTTTGAAGAATTTCAAAAGGTAAATTTACAAGAAGTTAAAGTTAAAAACTATTTTACAAGCGAGCAAATACATTTTGGATCTGCTTTGCATGAATTTTTACAATATTTTGATTTTAACACTAAAAATAATTTTGAATTTTGTAAGCAAATGGTGTATAAAAAATATCGTTTTTACTTAGATGATGAATCTTTTAGTGAGCTTTTTAAAAGACTTACTATGCTTTTAAAAGATGAGAGTTTTAACGCACTTTTAGTGGGTAAAAAGTTGCTTAAAGAGCAAATCATCACTTATAAAGGCGAGCAAAAACAGCTTGATATGCTTGCATTTGATGATAATGAAGCTATCATTATAGACTATAAAACAGGTTTAAATTTAAACGAGCATAAAAAGCAAGTTTTGCTTTACAAAGAAGCCATAGAAAAAATCTTAGCCAAGACTTCCACTAAGGCTTTTTTGGTATATGTTTTAAAGGATAAAGTGGAGATAGCGGAGGTTTAAGGAAATTGTATGAGATGTTTTATTGTAAATTCAAATTATAAATCTACTGATGGTGAAAAATTCTTAATTAAATATTTAAATGATAATTTACCAGAGGATTATGAAATTTATGTCCAACCTAATTTGAATGGAAATAGACCTGATATTATTCTTTTTCACGAGCATAAAGGTGTATTTATTATCGAAATTAAAGATTGGAAATTAGAAAGATTTGAAAAAGATAGTAAAAAGAATAAATATTATAAATATACCAATGGTGGACGTTCTGAAATAGCTAATCCAAATTCTCAGCTTAGAAGATATAAAACTCAATTTAATTATTTTAAGCAACTTCCTGCTATTTGTATTCATTATTTTTTATAATAGCTGCACCCAAGATGTCATTGACTTTATAGGGGAAAGAGGTATTGAAATTTTTGGATGTGATAAAAAATATAACTTAATTAAATTTATAATAAATTATCCAAATAGCTTTATAAAACCACCAAACGAAATAAGAGATTTTTTACTTCCAAAAAAACACAAAAAAGAAAATGGAGAATATATAAATTTAACACAACAACAAAAAAGACTTATAGAGCATACTCCAAAAACATGGAGAAGATTAAAATGGGTTGCAGGAAGTGGAAAAACCTTGGTTGTTGCACAAAAAGCGGTAAATATAGCAATAGCTAACAAAAAAGTATTAATTATTTGTTTTAATAGAACATTAAAAAGATATATAAGAGACCAAATAAATAAAAACATGCAAAGATTTTGAATGGAAATTTATAGAATATAATCATTTTCATGAATTTATTAAATTATATGTAGAAGAAAATGGATTAGAAGTAAAAAAATATGGCAATAATTTTGATTTATATGAATGTGTTTTAATAGAGCAGGTTTTAAAACTTCAAGAAAAAAATCAAATTCGAAAAATAGAAAATACGATGCAATATTAATAGATGAAGCGCAAGATTTTAAAAAAGAGTGGTTTGGTATTTTGCTTTATTTTTTTAGGATGAAAATAGTGAAGTTTTATTAGCAGCTGATGATAGACAAAATTTATATAACAGAAGCGTATCATGGATTGAAGAAAGTATGGGTGGATATAAATACAAATTTAAAGGCGCTTGGGCTGTTTTAAAAGAAGTGAAAAGATCTACCCGTTTGCCAAGTTTAATTCACAAGACTAATCTATTTTTTGAAACATTCTTAAAAGGTTATTTAGAAAATCATCCTGATAAGAACTTTGGTGATTTTTTAAATTCAGAAATTATCATAAATGAAAATACTTTAGATTTGTATTCATTAATTTGGGAGAATATTGAAGAAAAAGATCTGTATGATAAAATTTTATATTATTGTAGGTTTTTCATAAATGAAAAATATAAACTAAAAGATATAAGCATTTTAGTATCCAATAAAATATAGGGCGTAGTATGATGTGTTTTTTAGTTAAAAACAATATAAACATTGAACATATGTTTGATAATAAAGATGATTTCTCGTTAGAAAGTGATGCTGTGACAATATCCACCATAAATAGTTTTAAAGGTATGGAAAACAAAGTAATTATTTATGTTAGTGAAAATAAAAGTAGTATTTGTAATGACTTTAGAACCTATGTTGCATTAACAAGAGCCAAAGAAGCTTTAGTGGTGTTAAATAACAATAAAAAATATTTAGAATATTCTAAAGAATGGATGTAGCATGATTTACAGCCATTCTCAATTGTTTTAAATTTCTAAAGTTTTTCCTGTATTATTTTTTTATTTTTCAACCCTAGTATGATAATTTAATCTTTTATAATATTACCTTTTTTGTCAATATATACCCATTTTCCGTTTAAGTTAACTTCCGCTAATCCTTCTCTAAAATCCAGCTTTACATTATCAATTTTAGGTTCTATTGCAATTTTTCCACTTGTATCAATAAAACCCCATTTACCATTCAGTTTAACACCAGTCAAACCTTTATTAAAACCTCACGTATAATCAAACGCATTTTCAACTAAAATTTTATTATTTTCATTGACTAAATTCCATTGATTATTATCTTTGATAGCTCTTAGATCCTTGTGTTTGTGTATATAAGCACCTATACAAGCTTTCCTATCTCCCTTGTCACATTTTTCTTTGTAGATAGCTTGGAGTATTTTACAACTTGCTTCATCGCTGTGGCATTTACTTTCAAGTTCGCTTATGTAAATTCGACTATATTTTCCACCGTAAAAATACTGATACACACTAGCTAAAGCTATCAAAATCAAAATCATCACACTAGCTATGATTTTACTTTTGTGTTTTATGATGAATTCTTTTCTTTATTTGAGTTTCTTTTCTCTTTCTTCTTGGGCTGTTTTTATCTCTTCTTCGATTTTTCTTTTTCTTTCTTCTTTTAATCTTTTTAATTCTTCTTGTCTTTGTCTTTCTTTTTCTAGTTTTCTTTTGCTTGTGGATCGTATAGTTCATTACTTCCACATTCTTTACAAAATTTAGCTACATCTAAATTTTTCATATTGCAATGTTTGCAAATAAGCATCATTCACCCCTTGCTTGTTTTATGATTTCATAGGCTAGATTGATCTTTTTCATCATCTCTTGGGCTATCTTTAAAAGTTCAGGTGGAAGCTCTTTAGAATGAAGGTTATCATAGTGGTATTCTTTAGCTAGTTTTCTATAATTTTTCTTTATACTTTCAAAATCATCATTTGGGTGAGAATTTAAAATTTCATAGGCTTGTTCTAGGGTGATTTTTATTTCCCTAAAGCTTATGAGGTTTATCCAAGTCCTATGATGATATTTTCCATTAAGGTGTTTTCATTTGCGCTCATTTGTTTATCATAGTATATTAGATCAAGCAATAAACATATAAGAAAATCTGCTTCTTTCTTGCTTATGCGTATGTTAGAGCAAAGCTCACTAATGCTTCTGCCTTGACTTTTCTCATACTCAAAAATACTTGCATAAGTATTTCTAAAGCCACTATACTCTTTAGTATAAAACATTTCTATCTTATCAAGTAAAGAAGATATAAATTTAGATAAATCTTGAGCAATGATTTTATTATCTACTTTGGCAACTTTTGCTAAAAAAGCAACCATGATAGCAGGATTTTTACTATAAATATAATCAAATTTTTGTCTTGCAACATGGTATAATTCTTTTCCTCAAAATATACAAAATTTAGCGTCTTTATCAGGATTAAATTCTGAGCAATGCTTACAAATTCTATATTCTTGAGTTTTAAATTTTAAAGAAAACAAAATAAAACCTTATTTTTTAATATAATAAAAAGTTATTTTATAAAGAACTTACTTAAAATGTGCTATTTTACTTTTATCTGCAAGAATTAATCAAAATATTTAAACTTTAAGTATTCTTAAATTAAGTATTAATTAAGATAAAATAATTATAATCTCATTTTTAAAAAAATTTTTGGCAAAGGTAAGATGATGACAAAGATAACAAAGCCAAACGAAGTAAAACGCGAATGGATCGTTTTAGACGCTGAAGGAAAGCGTTTTGGTCGTCTTTTAACAGAAGTAGCGACTATTTTAAGAGGTAAAAATAAACCTTGCTATACTCCAAATGTTGATTGTGGAGATTATGTAATCATTATCAATGCTTCTAAAGCAGTTTTCACAGGTGCAAATAAAGCAGAAGATAAACTATATCACAGACATTCAGGGTATTTTGGAAGCGTAAAAAGTGAAAAATTTGGTGATTTATTAGAAAAAAATCCAGTTAAATTATATAAATTAGCAGTTCGTGGTATGCTACCTAAAACAAACCTAGGTAGAGCTATGCTTAAAAAATTAAAAATTTATACAGGTAGCGAACACCCTCATACTGCTCAAATTGCTAATAAAGGAAAATAATCATGGCAACAACATACGCAACAGGTAAAAGAAAAACCGCTGTAGCTAAAGTTTGGGTAAAAGCTGGTAGTGGTAAAATCATCGTTAATGGTATGGATTTAAACACTTGGCTTGGCGGACATGAAGCTATAAAATTAAAAGTAGTTCAGCCTTTATTAGTAACTAAACAAGAAACTTCTATGGATATTAAAGCAACAACTTTAGGCGGTGGCTATAGCGCTCAAGCTGAAGCTTTAAGACATGGTATTTCAAGAGCTTTAGCTGCTATGGATGCAGATTTTAGAGCATTATTAAAACCAAAAGGACTTCTTACTAGAGATAGTAGAACTGTTGAGCGTAAAAAATACGGTCGCAGAAAAGCAAGAAGAAGCCCACAATTCTCTAAACGTTAATTTTTTGGATCCATTTTTGGATCCATCCTCTCTTTTAATTTTCAAAATCACATTTTTTTATATATTTTTGTTTTGTTTAAAATCAAAGGATTTTTTGTTTAGAATAAACTTTTATAATTTCAAAGTCCGATCAGGGAAACCTCCTTTTTGTAGTAAATTTAAGCCCCTTTCCCAAAAAGGGGCTTATTTTATTTTAATCTTCTTTTTATATAATACCCCATTTATTTTCATTATTTAAGGACGGTTTATGAAAAAGATTATAGGATTAGTTAGTTTAGCTAGTGCTTTGTTTGCTTTTGATGCTAGTAAAATAGAAATCACTCCAACCTTTAACTATACAACCCCAGAAGGAAATTTAGATCTTAAAAATTATGGTGGAGTGGGTTTAAGATTTGGTTATCATTATGATGATTTATGGATAGATCAAGCTGAACTTGGCTTAGAGTATTATGATAACGCAAAATATAATAATCCAAACGATAATACACATACAGATACTAGTGTTTCAAGATTTTATATAAATGCTATTAAAGGAATTGATTTAGCTAATCATGTATATTTATATGGTTTGTTGGGAACGGGTTATGAGTATTTAAGCCATGGAGCTTATGAAAATAAAAGCGGTATGTTTGCTCAATATGGTGCGGGTTTTAAATTTGCACTTGGCGAAGATTTAGCTTTAAGACTTGAAGCAAGAGATCAAATTAAATTCAATAATGGTGAGCATAATTTGATTTCTAGTGTTGGCTTGAGTTTTTATTTTGGCAATAAAGCTCCAAAAACTCCTCAAACTGCAACTAAACAAATCGAAGAAAAACCGCAAACAAAACAAATTGATAAATCATGTCCAGAGCCAAGAAAGGGTGCTTTGCTTGATCATATAGGTTGTGAAAAGACAATAGCGCTTGAAGGGCATTTTGGTTTTGATCAAATCACTATAAATCCTGAGTTTGCACAAAAAATCCAAGAAGTAGGTAAAGTTTTAGAAGAAAATCCACAATATTATACTATTTTAGAAGGTCACACAGATAGCACAGGCCCTAAAGCTTATAATCAAAAATTATCATTAGAGCGTGCTAAGGCAGTTGCGAAAGAACTTGAAAAATCAGGTGTTGCTAAAGAGAAAATTGCAACTAAAGGCTATGGTTTTGAAAAGCCAAAAGCAAACAATGATACTAAAGAAGGTCGCGCGCAAAATAGACGCGTGGAAGCAAAATTTTTCATTAAAGAATAAGCTTTGTTAAAAAAGACAATTTTATTTGACTTAGATGGCACTTTGATAGACTCTACAAGTGCCATTTTAGATGGTTTTGATGCTGCTTTTAAAGCTTTTGGAGAGCCTTTAAGAGATCATGAGGCCATTAAAGCTTTAATAGGTTTTCCTTTAGATGTAGCTTTTGAAAAAATTGGAGTACCAAAAGAAAAAACAAGTGAGTATATTAATGCTTACAGAAGTGTATATCAAAAAATCTATATAGAGCAAACTTCTTTGCTTTCTTTGGCAAAAGAAAGTGTATATGAGGCTAGTTTATTTGCTGATTTAGCTGTTGTAACGACTAAAAGTTCTAAATTTTCTAAACCTTTAATTGATCATTTAGGGATAGGAAAATACTTTAAAGTTATCATAGGTAGAGATGATGTAACTTACCCAAAACCAAATGCTGAGCCTATTTTGTTAGCTTTAGAAAAATTATCTAAAAGCAAAGAAAATGCATTTATGATCGGAGATACTCATTTAGATATTCAAGCAGCTTGTAATGCAGGTATTAAACCTATAGCAGTAAGTAGTGGTTATGAAAGTAAGGAAAGTTTGGCTAAATTTAAAATTCCACTTTTTGAAAATACTTATGAAGCTGTAAAACATATAAAAAATATCCGATAATTTCACATTCAAACCCTATACACACAAATAATAAAAAATTTTTATCATTGTTTAAGACAATTAAAGATAAAGTAGCTATTGATTTTAAGTAATTATTTTAATTATAAGGATAATTAAATGAGTAAAATAATGAAAACAATGGATGGTAACGAAGCGGCAGCTTATGCTGCCTATGCATTTACAGAGGTTGCTGGAATTTATCCTATTACCCCAAGCTCTCCTATGGCAGATTATACTGATATATGGGCTTCTCAAGGTAAAAAAAATCTTTTTGGAGTACCGGTTAAAGTTGTGGAAATGCAAAGTGAAGCAGGAGCGGCAGGGACAGTTCATGGTTCTTTGCAAGCTGGTGCTTTAACTACTACTTATACTGCCTCTCAAGGACTTTTGCTAAAAATACCAAATATGTATAAAATCGCAGGTCAGCTTTTACCTGGGGTTATCCATGTGGCAGCTAGGGCTTTAGCTTCTCAAGCACTATCTATCTTTGGAGATCATCAAGATGTTTATGCTGCAAGACAAACAGGCTTTGCTATGCTTTGCTCACATTCTGTGCAAGAAAGTATGGATTTAGCAGGTGTTGCACACCTAGCAGCTATTAAAGGTAGAGTGCCTTTTATGCATTTTTTTGATGGTTTTAGAACAAGCCATGAAATCCAAAAAATCGAAGTGATGGATTATGCGCATTTTGATCGTTTGCTTGACCGTGAAGCTTTATTAGAATTTAGAAATTCCTGTCTAAATCCAGAAAATCCAAAAACAAGAGGTACGGCTCAAAATGATGATATTTATTTTCAAACAAGAGAGTTAGCAAATAAATATTATGAAGCTATTCCTGATATTGTTAATGAATATATGCAAGAAATTTCAAAAATTACAGGAAGAGAATACAAGCCTTTTGTATATTATGGGGATAAAAATGCAACACGCATTGTAGTAGCAATGGGTTCAGTGACTGAAGCTTTAAAAGAAGTTGTAGATCATCTAAACAGCAAAGGCGAAAAAATAGGGGTTTTAAAAGTTCATTTATATAGACCATTTAGTTTAAAATATTTATTTGATGTAATGCCTCAAAGTGTTGAAAAAATAGCTGTTTTAGATAGAACTAAAGAGCCAGGAAGTTTAGGTGAGCCACTTTATTTAGATTTAAAAAGTGCTTATTATGGAAAAGAAAAAGCACCTTTAATCGTTGGTGGTAGATATGGACTTTCTTCAAAAGACGTTGATCCTGCTCAACTTTTAGCGGTTTTTGAAAATCTAAATCAAGCTAATCCAAAAGATGGTTTCACTATTGGAATTAATGATGATGTGACTTTTACTTCATTGCCTGTGGGAGAAAAAATTTCTTTGGGTGATGAGAGTACTATAGAGTGCCTATTCTATGGACTTGGTGCTGATGGTACTGTAGGGGCAAACAAAAACTCTATTAAAATTATAGGGGATAAAACAGACTTTTATGCGCAAGCTTATTTTGCTTATGATTCTAAAAAATCAGGTGGTTATACAAGAAGCCATTTAAGATTTTCTAAAAAACCCATCACTTCAACTTATCTAGTTTCTACACCGCATTTTGTAGCGTGTTCAGTGGCTGCTTATTTAGAAATTTATGATGTTTTAGCAGGTATTAGAAAAGGTGGAACTTTCCTTTTAAATAGTATTTGGAGTGTGCAAGAGACTATTAAGAAGATTCCAAATGCAGTAAAAAGGGTTTTAGCGCAAAAAGAAATTAATTTTTATATTATTAATGCTACAAAACTTGCTAGAGAAATAGGACTAGGTAGTAGAACAAATACAATTATGCAATCAGCGTTTTTCAAGCTTGCTAATATCATTCCTTTTGAAGATGCGCAAAAATATATGAAAGAATTAGCTTATAAATCATATAGTAAAAAAGGTGATGCTATAGTTGAGATGAATTACAAAGCTATTGATGTGGGTGCAGATGGACTTGTAAAAGTTGATATTGATCCTTCTTGGGTAAATTTAGCTGATGAAGTTAAAGAAGAAACTATAGCCTATAAAGGCACTGAGTTTGTTGAAAAAATCGCAAAACCTATGAATGCAGCTAAGGGAGATGATTTACCAGTTTCAGCATTTTTGGGTTATGAAGATGGTAGTTTTGAGCATGGTACTACTGAGTATGAAAAAAGAGGCGTTGGTGTTATGGTGCCAAGATGGATAGAAACTAATTGTATTCAGTGTAATCAATGTGCTTCAGTGTGTCCGCATGCGGTTATTAGACCATTTTTAATAGATGAAAAAGAATTAGAAAATGCTCCAGCAGGTGTAAAAGAACATAGTTTAAATGCAAAAGGCGTGAAAGAACAAAAATTAAATTTCAAAATTCAAGTTTCGCCACTTGATTGTACAGGTTGTGAGCTTTGTGTGCATGAGTGTCCAACTAAAGAAAAATCTTTAGTAATGGTTCCACTAGGTGAAGAGCTTGATCATGGTGAGCAAGAAAATGCAGATTATTTATTCAAAAAAGTAAGCTATAAAGATAATATCTTAAATAGAGAAAATGCAAAAGGTATTCAATTTGCTCAACCTTTATTTGAATTCCATGGAGCATGTCCAGGATGTGGGGAAACTCCTTATATCACTTTAATCACTAGATTGTTTGGTGAAAGAATGATTATTGCTAATGCAACAGGTTGTAGTTCTATTTATGGTGGCTCAGCTCCTTCAACTCCATATAGAAAAAGTAATAAAAATGGTCATGGACCAGCTTGGGGTAATTCTTTATTTGAAGATAATGCTGAATTTGGTCTTGGTATGAAAATAGCAACTGAAACAACAAGGCATAAAATTGAGCAAATCATGAATGAAAGTATGCAAGAAGTTCCCAATGCGCTTTCTGCATTATATAAAGAATGGATTGCAAATAAAGAAGATTCTAAAGCTTCTTTAGAGCTAAGAGATAAGTTAGTGCCATTGCTAGAAGAAAATAAACAGATTAAAACTGTAAATGATATTTTAGAACTGAAAAGCTATTTAAGTAAAAAATCACATTGGATTTTTGGTGGTGATGGTTGGGCTTATGATATAGGTTATGGTGGGCTTGATCATGTTTTAGCAAGTGGTGAAAATGTAAATATTTTAGTGCTTGATACTGAAGTGTATTCTAATACTGGAGGTCAAAGCTCAAAATCTTCAAGAACAGGTTCAGTAGCTCAATTTGCTGCAGCAGGTAAGCCAGTGCAGAAAAAAGATCTAGGTCAAATTGCTATGACTTATGGTTATATTTTTGTAGCTCAAGTAAATTCTAATGCAAATTATGCGCAATTATTAAAAGCAATAATAGCAGCAGAAGCTTATGATGGACCTTCTTTGATTATTGCTTATTCTCCTTGTATAGCTCATGGTATTAAAGGTGGGCTTGGAAATTCAGGAAATCAAGCAGAACTTGCCACAAAATGTGGATATTGGCCAACTTATATTTACGATCCACGTTTAGAAGCAGAAGGTAAAAATCCTTTAACAATTTCTTCTAAAGAGCCTGATTGGGATTTATATGAAAGCTTTTTAATGAATGAAGTGCGTTATAATTCTTTGAAAAAATCAAATCCTGAGCAAGCAAAAGAATTATTTGAAAAAAATAAAGCAGAAGCACAACGCCGTTATAGACAACTTAAACGTCTAGCAAGTGCTGATTTTAGTAATGAAAATTAAAATTTGCTTCGATTTTTACTTGTGAGTTTATGGGTGCTTAGTGCTTTTGGTGCTAAGTACCCATTTTTGAATCAAGATTGCAGTAATATTGATTTTTCTTTGATTCAAGATCCTTTTTTTCAAAAGACTACAAATATAAAATCTGATTTTTCTTTGCAAGCTATCATTTCTAATAAAGTTAAGATTAATGGTAAATGGTATGCTTTAAATGATGATATTGAAGGTTTTAAGATTGTTGAGATTAAAAATTCTCAAGTTGTATTGATAAAGGAAGAAAAAATCATGGTTTTAAAATTGTATGAAAAAAATAATATTTTTATTTATTAGCATCTTAACTTTTACAAATGTTTTTGCTTCACAGTGTCATCAACGCTTTTTTGATATAAGTGTAGAAAATAAAACTTCTTTGATTGAAATTTTAAATGAACTTGGTAGAGAATGTGGTTTTAGTATTATAATAAAAGATTCATTAGCCAGAGAAAAGTTAAATCATACTCAAAACTATCTGCACATAAGAAAAATGTCTTTAAGGGAAATTTTTAAACTTTTATTGATGGAAAATAATCTTGCTTATGAGTATGAAAAAATATTTTAAAAATTTATGGAAGACAAGTTAAAACTTTTAAAGTGCATTATATAAGCTCTATTAGAGAAGGCCAAAGCTTCAGTGGATTCAAGACCTAAACAGGGCGATTATGATAGTACTAAAGAAGCAGATAATTTGGTCATTAGCACGGATAAATTTGATTTTTGGGAAAAAATTTCAGAAGAAATACAAGCTTTATTAGATGAAAATACAACTAAGTCTATTATTAATACTAATGCAGGGATTATCACTTTAAATGCTACTTTGTATGAGCTTACAAGGGTTGAAAAATATTTAAAAGATTTAAAAAAAGACTTAAAAAACAAGTTTTAATTGATGTAAGTATAGTTGCAGTACATTTAAATAAAAGTCATTCAAGTGGAATTAATTGGCAAGAGCTTGCTTTTAAACTTAATGGAGATGATAATGATTTTATAATCAATAAAGGTGGTGTTAAAAATATTAATCTTAAAGCTAATGTTGAAACTAAGGCTATTTTAAATTTATTACAAGAAAATGGTAAAACTACTGTACTTTCTAACCCAAAACTTATGGCACTTAATAATCAGCAAGCTATTATTTCCATAGGTGATACGATTAATTATCAAGTAAAAGAAAGCTCTAAGGGTACTGAAAATGGTACAACTATTAGTGAAACTTATAATAATTATTCTATTTTTGTAGGAATTTTACTAAATATTTTGCCAGAAATTTCAGATGATCATAAAATCATGCTTAGGATTAATCCTAGTTTGAGTGATTTTAAATATAGTGTTGATAATCATAGACAAAATAAACCAAGAAATATAGCACCAGATACTATACAAAAAAAGCTTTCTACTGTAGTTGAAGTTGATGATGGGCAAACTTTAATTTTAGGTGGATTGATTAGTAAAAATACGATTAGTAACCATAATGAAGTAAGTGCTTTATCTAAAATACCACTTTTTGGTGCTTTATTTCAAGGAAAGCAAAATTTAGAAGATATTAGTGAAATAGTTTTTATCATCAAGCCAAGTTTAATAAGAGCTAATAAAAAAGTATTAAGTTTGAAAGAATTAGGTTTTGAACATGAAGATGATATGTTTTAATTTTTTAATTTGTTTGTCTTTTTTAAATGCAATGAATATTCAAAATGAAAGTTTTGAGAAAAATATATTTTATGAAAAATTTATTAATCACCCAAGTTATGAAAATGCTTTAAATTTAGCTAAATATTTTTATCAAATAAAAGATTATCAAAAGGCTGTTTTTTGAGCTATTGAGGCAAATGAATTTGAATTGTTAGAAAAAGAAGCATGGCTAGTTTTTATCAATGCTAAATTAAAACTTGGAAAGCATGAAGATGCTTTAAGAGCTAAAGAAGAGTATGAAAAACTTTTAGGAAATTATTTTGAATGACACAAAAGAAATAAAAGCTTTAAATGAACTTTCTTTGCAAGAATTGGCTTTAGAGTGTAAATTAGAAATTTTAGACTTAAATCAAACTCTTAAAATAGAAAAATATCTCCATGTTTTGCCTTTTTCTTTAATAGAACAATATAATATTTTTTGTTTTTATGAAGATGATGAAAATATTCATATAGCTTCTTTAAAACCTTTAGATGAGAGTATTTTAGAAAAAATACAAAATTTATACCGCTTAAAGGTTATTAAAATTTTTCTTTGCGATGTTGCACAATTTAAATTCTTACTAGAAAGGATTAAATTTTTAATTTGCTTTCAAAACTATCTTGATAAATTAGAGCTTAATTTAAAAAGTGATGAAAATAAAGATGAGTTTTTATTAGAGCAGTTTTTGAATTTAATTTTAACTTATGCTTGTTTTTTTAAGAGCAAGTGATATTCACTTGGAGTCTTTGGAAAATGAAGTTTTGATAAGATTTAGAATAGATGGAGAATTAAAATATATCCATAGTCTTGATGTGGATTCTTATCAGGTTATGCATATAAAAATCATTGCCTTGCTTAATGTAGCCGAACAAAGACAAGCCCAAGATGGGAGTTTTTCTAAGATAATTTTAGAGTAAAAGTATGACTTTAGAATTTCAATTATGCCTTTGTTATTTGGGCAAAGTGTGGTGGTTAGGATTTTAAAACAAGATGAGCATGTTTTAAAACTTGATAGACTTTTTATTAAAGAAGAAAATTTAATCTGTTTGAAAAAATACATGAACGCACCTTATGGTTTGATTTTATTTTGCGGGCCAACGGGGAGTGGTAAAAGCACTTTTATGCATGCTATTTTAAACGAGCTTGACCAAAATAAAAAAATCATTACCCTAGAAGATCCTATAGAATATAAACTTAAACATGCTCAGCAAATTTTGTTAAATTCTAAAACTGGTTTTGATTTTCACAAAGCTTTAAGAGCGGTTTTGAGGCAAGATCCTGATGTGATTATGGTGGGTGAATCAGAGATGAGGAGAGTTTGGATATAGTTTTAAAAGCTTCTTTAAGTGGACATTTAGTTTTAAGTACCTTGCATACTAATGGTGCTATAGAAGCTATTTTTAGAATGAAGCACATGGGTACAAAAGAATATTTAATAGCTTATGCACTTAATTTGATCATAGCCCAACGCTTGGTAAGAAAACTATGTGAATGTAAAGAACTTAGCGATGAAAAATTTCATTTTCAAAATCAAGTTTTTGAAGGAAAATTTTATAAAGTAAAGGGTTGTGCTAAGTGTATGTATAGTGGATATAAAGGGCGCTTAATGGTAGCTGAGTTTTTATTTTTAGACCATAATTTAAAAAGTATGATAGAAAATAATGCAAATTATGAAAATATTTTAACATATGCTTTAAAAAAAGCTTTTTAACTTTAGGTATGGATGCTTTGGAAAAAGTTAAGTTTGGTTTAACAAGTGTAGATGAGCTAAGAAAGATTGGTTTTTGAAAAAATTTATTATTTTTTATGCTTTAAATAAAGAGCAAAAACAAAGTATAATTAAAGCCAAAAATCTATATGAAGCCAGAAATCTTGCACAAAAATCATTTGAAAATATAATTAGTGTTGAAGAATACTTTGGAACAACAAAACATAAAATTAAAGAAGAAGAGCTTATTTTTATCCTTAAAGATTTAAGTATGGTTTTAAAAGCAGGATTAAGCTTACAAGAAGCTATTTTAGAGTTTGCAAGATCAAATCATGATGTGCATATAGCTAAAATATTTAGTGCGATTTATAATAAACTCAAAAACGGAAGCTCTTACAATGAAGCTTTTAGAGGTGTTTAAATTCTAGAGAATGTGCTGTTTTAAAAATTTGTGACGGTAAGGAGGATTTATATAGGGCTTTTGAGATTATCATTAATCTAAAAGAGAAAAACCTTCATAGTTTTAAGCAGTTTAAAAAGGCTATAACTTATCCACTTTTTGTTTTTACATGTATTATTTTAGCTTTTTTTGTGTTGATGATTTTGGTTTTGCCTGAATTTAAAACTTTATTTTTGCAACTTGAATTAGATTTGCCAAAAATTACTCAAATTCTTTTTATTGTAGGAGATTTTTTTAAACATTTTTATGTATTTATTTTATTAGGTATGGGAATTTTTATAATACTTGCTTATTCTTTTAGAAAGTCTTTATTTTTTCATAAAATTCTTTTTTATTCTCCCATTTTTGGAAAAATAATATTTTATCAAGATAAATTTTGTTTTTTCTTGATTTTTTCTTATTTATTGAAAGCAGGGGTGGATATAAAAAGAGCTTTTGAGCTTGCTTGTGAAGGCATAGAAAATCAATTTTTTAAAAATAAAATGTTTATTGTAAAGACTTTATTTGAATCAGGATTTGATTTAGCTCAAGCTTTTTCTAACACAAGGCTTTTTGAGCCTTTTGTGATAAGAATGTTAAATTTAGCTTTAAAAAGTTCTAAATTAGATGAAAGTACTTATGAGCTTGCTTTATTTTATGAATATAAAAAAGAAAATTATACCCAAAGACTTTTGGTTATTTTAGAACCTTTGATGACAATTTTTATGGCGAGTTTGATTTTAGTTTTGGCCTTGGGTGTATTTTTACCTATGTGGCAAATTAGTCAAGGAATTTAAGCAAGATAATCATAAGCAACCTTAGCTATAGTTAAAGCAACCATAGTTAAAAAAAGTTTTTTGATAAAAGTTCCTTGTGTTTTTAAAACTAGTTTTGAGCCTACAAAGGCGCCTAAAATTTGACCTATACCCATTAAAATACCAACTTTCCAAAGTACTTCATAAGAGCATAAAAATACCCCTAAGGCTACCACATTGCTAGTAAAATTTAAGATTTTAGTATTAATGCTTGCATTTTTCATACTAAAACCAAGAAATATCACACAGGCAAAAATCCAAAAAGACCCAGTTCCAGGCCCTAAAAAACCATCATAAAAGCCAAGTAATAAACCAAAAGTGATTTGAAAGCTTGTGGTGCTCATTTTAGCTTTATTATGAACATGGCCTAAATCAGGTTTGAAAATAGTATATAAAAAGATTAAAACAAGGCAAATTAATACAATAATTTTAACAGCATTTTGATCTATTAGTAAAACTGCATAAGTTCCAATGGCTGCGCCAATAGCGGTAAATAAAATTCCCAAAGCTATCTTTTCTATGTGCATGGATTTTCTATAAGCTAAAACCGCAGTGAGTGAGCCAAAGGTGCTTTGAAGTTTATTAGTAGCTAGGGCTAAATGAGGAGGGATCCCACAAGCAAATAAAGCAGGTATGGTAATAAGTCCACCACCACCTACAATCGCATCAACACAACCTGCAAAAGCAGCGACAAAAAATAAAATCACATAATAAGTTAATTCAAGCTCCATAAGCTTTCCTTGTTTTGTCCGATTCTATATAGAGCAAAATCATATTTTATAGGATCAGCAGGATCAAATTTTTTAAGACTTTGCGTAAGCTCTAAAACACTTTTAAAATCATAAATCTTACGCTTTAAAAGCTTAAGTTTTAATGAAACTTTATGAGTATGAGTATCTAAGGGTATGAGTAAGTCTTTTTTGTCTATATTTTTAAACAAACCTAAATCTAATTCATCTTTTCTTACCATCCACCTAAGATACATATTGTATCTTTTTAAAGGACCTTTTGGAGTTTTAAATTCTTTTGAAAAGAAAAACTCATAACCATAACTTTTATAAGGATTAAGCTTATAAATTGTTTCTATGAAAGCTTTTATTGCATGTGTGATATCTTGATCTTTTTGATAAGCCTTGGTAAAAATATTTTCTATACTATCTTCATTTCTTAAGCGTTTAAGTGTGATGAAAATTTGAGCTATGTCTTGAGAGTTTTGAAAGCGGTATTTTATATTTTTACATTCTTTTTTAATAATCTCATCATTTCTTTCAAGCAAGGAAAAATCAAGTTTTTTCAAAAAATTTACAATATTTCTAGCATTTCCATAAGCAAATAAAGCACAAAGTAAGGCTATGGTTTCATCTTTATAAATACTTGCAATTTGTAAAGGATCAGGATGAGAGAAAAGCTCTTTTTGAGTATTTTTGCTTAAGATAGCTTCATCTAAAAGAGCTTTAATTTGCATTAAGATTTTAAACCAAGCAAGGTTTCAAGCATTTGATCAACAGTAGTTACGATTTTAGCTGCAGCGCCATAACTTGCTTGATATTGTATGAGCGCTGCTAATTCTTCATTAGTATTTACACCACTTTTTGATTGATATTCTGCATAAGCTGTATTAAATACTGTCATATTAGTTGCATGCGCAAAGCCATTGCTTTCAGCATCTGAAGCAATTTGCCCTGTAAATTTTCTATAATATCCATCTAAAGTCATAGTATCTACTGTGCCATCTTTATTATAAAAATTTACTTTTTGATTTTGAAGTTGCAACATAGCATTAGCTACATCGTTATTTCCATCAACTCCGTTTGAACTAGCTTTTAAGCTATTTGGATCATTTCTAATGCTTGAATTTACATTAATGCTACTTGCATCTTGACCATTAAAAAATGAAGATACATTTAAAGCGCCTGGGAAATTTGTACCATTGTCTTTAAAAGCTATTTTATAACCTTCTTTTAAGCCATTGATTTGGAAATTTCCACTATCGCTTTGTCCATCATAATGATAAAAAGCTTGAAAATAATCATTTAAGTCATCGCCACCTTGACCATTCTTGTTATCGTCGATATCTGCGTTGATTTGTTTGATAACATCTTCTATGGTAGTATTAACATCTATTTTTATAGTTCTAGTAGCTACTGCATTACCTTTTTCATCATAAACTGTGATGTCAAAACTTCCTGCTTGAATGTTTTTGTCATAACTCATTAAAGAAGTATCAGGCTTTAAACCTTTTAAATCATCTGAATTGACTCTATCTGTAGCTGCTTGAGCATAGACATTATTAGTTTGGGTTATAAGTGTTTTTGTAAAGGTATTGAGCATATTTTTATATTCTTGTAATTTTCCATCGCTGTAAGTATCGTGATTACCATCATAGTTTCTACCTCTAAGATCAAGTTGAGCTCCAAGCTGTCCGCCTGAAATTTTACTAGTTAAATCATAGCGGTTTTCATCATTTACTTCATAATAAATTTGATAAAAACCATTAGGGTTGTTATTGTCTAGTTTTAAAGGGTGAAAGCTAGAGCCATTGACTATGCTAAAGCCTTGAATGCTTAAATCATAGTATCTTCCAGAATCAGTCATGGTAGATTCTAAAGTGCTATCCTGAGAGCTTGTTCCTTTCCAAGCTACTGCATTGACTAGTTTTGAAAGTCTAAGTTCAAGCTCATCTCTTTTATCTCTTAATTGATTTGCATTATCAGTAGGTAAAACTTCTTCATTTTCAAGTTGTTTGTTAATATTTGCAATTTCTTGACCAATGTTATTAATTTCATCTACAGTTTGCTTGATTTGCTCATTAACAGTTTGTTGCATTTTATTAAGATCTTGTAAGGTTTTTTGTATGTTTTGAGTTAGTGTATTTGCGCTATTAACAAGATCTATTTTACTTGCTCCATCACTTGGATTAGAAGCAAAGTTATTCCACGCATCATAGTAGTTTTTATAATCTTGTAAAATACCAGTTCCTTGCATATCAGGAAATCTTTGGCTTGCTTCTTGTAAAATTTGTCCTAAGTAATTTGTATAGTTTTGCTGGGTGGTAGCATTTTTTAACTCATAATAAGAATGCTCATCATGTAATCTTTTAATAGTATCAATTTGCGTACCTGTCCCTAGGTGTAAGCCACCTCTATCAAGAGACATACCCGAACTTTGTACAGCTCTTTGTCTAGTATAAAACACCGCATTTGCATTAGAGATATTGTTACCTGTGGTATTGATTTGAAGTTCAGCAGCTCTAATACCGCTAACCCCTGTATATAAGCTATCAAAAATTCCCATGACTTAACCTTTAAACATTGATCTTAAATAATGAATCTGGAATTGTCTTATTATCTCCATAAGCATTATTTGTTCCATTTTGTTCAAACATTGTGTTTAAAAGATTGTCATAAAAATTTTTAATAATAAGAGCTAATTTAGCATATTCTTTATTTTTTTGGTGCAAGGTATTTAAATTTTGCTTTAAAAGTGCAAGTTTTTCTTTATCTTCATCATCTAAAAGCTCATCTAAGTCTTTATTGTTTCCTTGATTGCTAAGTTCTATTAAAGCCTTGTCAAGATTTTTTTTAGCAATTTGGAAGTCATTTACAAGTTTAGTTTTTTCCTCTACGCTTTTGCTAACATGTTGGTGATTAGCGGCTTGAATTTGGGTTATATCTTCTAAAGTAAGATTGATGAGTTTTTCTAAAATAGAATTTGTTTCGTCTAAGTGTTGTTTAACCATTTTTTATCCTTTCTTAGGCACTAACCCAAAAAAGGATAAAAATTATAATAAAGAATCTGCTATTGCTTTAGAAGTGGCTTGTAAGTCTATTTTATACGCGCCATTTTTTATTTGTGAAGCAATCAAAGATGCCTTACTCTCTTCTACCTTTTGAGTTTCTTTTGCCTTGTTGTTTTCTGTTTTATTTAAATCATTAGTAGCAACTTGAGCTACATAACTTTGATGTATAGGGTTTATCATTTTAAGCCTCCAGTTCTATTAAAAAACTCTAAGAACTATATCGACACTTAAAAAAATAACTTAACCCCTTTCTTTTAAATAATCAAATAATAATTTTGAAAAACCTAACCCCCCACTTAATGCTTTACTCATGGTATCATTATACATAGATGAATAAATTTCATCGCTTGCGTCTTTTCCAAATAAAGAATTTTCTTGTTTTAAAGAAATATCCAAAACGCTTTTGATTAAAAAAGCTTCAAAAGCATCAGTTTGTTCTTTTAAAGCTTTATCTTCATCGTTTAATGCTTGTATATGAGTTAAATCATTTTTAAAAGCACTATCTGCATAGTTTTTAGCAGCCTTGTAGCTATTGTTGTGTTTAGTAATACTTTCATAAAGCTCACTGCTATAGTTTTTACTTGCTAAATAATTATCAACTCTCATCATATCACCTCTAATTCAGCACTAATCGCACCAGCTCTTTTTAGATTTTGCATAATAGCTATGATATCATTTGGTGCTGCTCCAAGTTTATTTAGCATTCTAGCTATATTTGCTACTGTTGTTTTATTGTTTGTGATTTTTAAAGTATTAGATACTGGATCTAAAATACCACCATCTTTCATATCGATTTCATTTTGTCCTAAAGCTACAGTATTGTTTGGATCAATTTTTATAGTAATATCTTTATGAGTGATTAATATAGGTTCAACTTCTATATTTACTCCTGCTACTATAGTTCCTGTTCTTTCATCGATGATTACTTTGCTTTCTGGAGTATAAGCTATATCTTGCTCTAATACTCTTGCCATAAATTCAACATGAGAAAATTCTTCAGGTTTTGTTAGTTTTATAGTTCTAGAATCTAAAGCCTTTGCTATATCTGTATCAAAAATAGTATTTAAAACTCTTTCTATATTATTAGCCGTTTTAAAATCTGCTTCTTTTAAACTTAAAATCAAATCTTCACTTTGGCTAAAGTTTTGTGGAATTTCTCTTTCTACTACTGCACCATTAATAACATTTGCTGAGGTTGAGTGTGTTCCTGCTGCACCTGGTCTTGGGCTAAGTCCACCTATAGCTAAAGAGCCTTGAGCTACTGCATAAATTTCTCCATCAACTCCTTTTAGAGCTGTCATAAGTAAGGTTCCACCTTGTAAAGATTTAGCATCACCTAAAGAAGCCACGCTTACATCAAGTTTATCCCCGCTTCTTGCAAAAGCAGGAAGTTTTGCTGTAACCATTACTGCTGCTGTATTTTTTGATTTTATATCACCCGGGCTAACTTTTACATTCATACCTTGAAGCATATTTGAAATAGATTGTAAGGTAAATTCGCTACTTGTGCCATCTCCACTTCCATTTAAACCAACAACCAAACCATATCCTATAAGTTGGTTATCTCTAACACCTACTACATTGGTAAGTTCTTTAATAGTAGCTGCAAAAACGCTTAGACTTAGCACTAAGCTTAAAAATAATATTCTCATCGATTCTTCCTTTAATCTATGCTATTTTCATAAATTAAAGCAAAAAAAGTTCCAAATTTATGCAAAGGAGTAAAAACTTAGAGTGGTTGAACCAAATTTTTTTTCTTTAGTTTTTTGATAATTTTGTATTTTAGTTGGAGTTTTAAAAGTACTGTGATGTTCTATGATGATGATTTTAACATTTGAATTTTTTATATTTTCTATCAACTTTAAAGTTTTTTCATAAATATCAAAAAAACCTTCTCTAATATCAAAGGGTGGATCAAGATATAAAATAACATCTTCTTTAGAATTTTGAATAATTTGAGGGGTTTTTTTAAAGGTATCATCATTGAAGCAAATGGTGTTTTGATCAATACTAGATGCATTTTTTAAAGCGATTTCATAAGCTTTTTTATCTTTTTCTATGGCATAGCTTTTTAAGCAACCATTGCTTCTTGCCTCTAATGCCATTAAAGCACTTCCTCCAAAGGCTTCTATGAAAACCTTATCTTGTAAAGAAAAACGCAAAACATTAAAAACACAAGATTTTACTATGCTTTTGGTACTTCTTGTGGTATCTAGACTAGGAAGTAAAATTTTTTTACCTTTATAGATTCCACTTTCTATGGTGGTGTAAATTTTTTGAGTTTGTTTTTTTGAGTTTGTTTTTTTATCTTCTTTGTAACTTTTTAAAAAATCTTTTACGCTTTGATATTCTTGT
Source organism: Campylobacter sp. W0066.2 (assembly GCF_024723515.1). NCBI lineage: Bacteria > Pseudomonadati > Campylobacterota > Epsilonproteobacteria > Campylobacterales > Campylobacteraceae > Campylobacter > Campylobacter sp. W0066.2. The sequence goes on from NZ_JANQCV010000003.1 coordinate 90,479, forward strand.
GTTTTATGCATTATTATTTTCTTCTTTGATGAGGTTTTTTAACTCTGTTTTGTAAAGATCAAATATCGCATCGATTTTTTCATGACTTTCTTGACGCAATTGCTCTAAAATGGCTTCACATTTTTGATTCATAATTTTTTTCTCACGCATGGCCATTTTATAAGCAATACTTTGCAAACTTGCATTGAAATCATTTAAGGCATTAAGCAATTCTTGCATATCAAAAGGTGGGGTTAAAAAATTTGATTTTTTATTGATGATGAATTGTGGTTTTTGTGTATTGATTTTTTCATCACAGACTAAAAAATCACAATCTTTTTTTAAAACTAAAAAATCTTTCAAGGTAATTTCTAAAGTTTTTTCTAAAATTAAATCTTTACATTCAAGAGCGATTTTCATTGATTAAACTCACTTTTAATTTGTGTTTTTTTAAAGTATATGGTACTATACCTAGGGCTAAATTTGCAAGTTCTGCAAAACTTAAAATATAAAAATCTTCAAAATTTCTATTTGAAATAGCTTGTAATTCTTTATAGCATTTGTCAAACATATAAAAAGAATAAAAATCCTCAACTACTAAAAAATCACAACCACTATCATAAGCATCTAATACAACAGAAGCTGCACATTTGTATGCTAATTGGGTGTTTAAATTTAAAAAACTATAGCCACAACTTTTGTATTTTCTTTCAAAATCTATTACATTTGCTTTAAGTGCTTTGGCAAGTTCTAAAGAGCAGCTTGCGTCTGAAAATCCTTGATATACACCTATATTAAATTGTTCAAAAAAATGCTTAATGTGTTCTTGTTTAAGATGATCTAAAAAAATCTTTGGAGCATATTGGATTTTTTCAATTTTACTCATAATTTCATAAGAGCTATATTCACAAGCTAAAATATTATCCTCATCCATCATTCTAGAATATTCATCTAAGATATCTTTTGGATCATAATCAATAATAAAATAATTTTTACCCAAAGACTTTTCGTATAATGTGCTTTGAACTCCAACTTTATCTAAAGCATCTTTGATAATATCAAAATAACAAAATAAATCATTATTGCTATTGGTGTAGATTTTATACATTACTCATTCCTTAAAAAATACTTCTTGCAAGGCCTGATTTTACAAGCATAACTTTTAATTCTTTAATATAAGATTCATAATCAAGCTCATTTGAAGAAATAAAATTTTTAAATTTTGTGTGATAATAAATTCCTTTTTCTTCATCTGCGACTAATTTTAAAAATTGAGGTGCTTTTTCTGGGTATTTAAGTAGCATTTTATAAGCAAATACAAAAAAGCTATCGCCAAGATATTCAGGTAAAAATTCTTTAACTTCACTTGTATAATATAAAAAATCATATTGTTTATAAAGTTCTATATCGTGTATATCAATAAGTCCTTTAAAAAGCTCTAACTTTTCTAAAAAATCACTTTTATCCATGATTAAATCTTTGGTTGCTCTTTTGGTATCAAGTGGTTCTATGGTAAGTTCTTTGCCAAATCTTTCTATGATATTATTTAAATCTCTTCTTTGTCTGATTGTAACTTGATTGACTTTAATACAACTTTCTGGATTTTCTTCAAAATCAAAATATATGTCATCTTTTTTAATTTGACTTAAAACATCATAAACACTTTTAAAATTTTTACTATCATAAACATAAGGTTTATAATAAGCTAAATAATCACTATCTTTATCAAAACGAAAAATTCTTAAAGTTATTTGCATATTTTATCCTTGGTATTATTTTTCATTATATACATTTTAAACTTATAAAAATTTGATTATTATATAAAATTAAAAGCTTTTTGTATAAAATATTCACATGGATAAAGAAAAATTTATTATCAACGCCTTTGCTAATTCTATCAATGGAGACGATGGGGCAATTATCGATGGGTATTGTTATTCTAAAGATTTATTTTGTGAAGACGTGCATTTTAAGCGCTCTTGGATGAGTTTAGAACAAATTGGAGCAAAGGCTATGCTTGTTAATATTTCTGATGCAATTGCTATGAATGCTACACCAAAATATGCTCTTTTAGGGCTTTCTTTGCCAAAATGTTTAGATATGAAACAAGTTAAAGCCTTACAAAAAGGCTTGCTAGATAGTGCAAAAGAATTTGGAGTACAAATTATAGGCGGAGATACCATAGCGGATAATAAAATCAATATTAGTATAACTATTATTTCTAAGGTAAATAAAAGGGCTATTTTTAGAAAAGGTTTGAAAAAAGGAGATTTGCTTGCTTTTAGTGGGAAATTAGGTGAGAGTTTAAAAGGTTTAAATATATTATTTCGCGGTGGAAAATTGCATTCTAAACATCGTTTTATAAAACCTAGTTTGAGACAAAAATTTTTTTATGATATAGCAAAAAAAGTTAGAGTGAGTATGGATATTTCAGATGGTTTGAATAAAGACTTATCAAGAATGTTATTTCAAAACCAACTTAGTATAAAATTCCTTAAAAAATTAGATAAATTTAGCTTAAATAGTGCAGAAGAATATGAAATTTTATTTGCTTTTGATAAAAAACATAAAGCATTTATACAAAATATGGCAAAAAAGCATAGAATTAAACTAAATATTTTTGCAAAAACAACAACAGGAAGGTATAAATTTTATGGAAGAGAACATCATTTTTAAGCCCTTATATATTTTAAAACACAGCCCGATAAATGTGTATTTTTCAAAAAATAGTAATGATTTTGTAGTAAGAGAAAAGCCTTTATATGAATTTAGTGGTAAAGGTGAACATTTAATTTTACATATACAAAAAAAAGATCTAAGCACCAGTGAAGCTTTGAGAATTTTAAGTGAGCAAAACGGTGTTAAAATGAGAGATTTTGGTTATAGTGGTTTAAAAGATAAACAAGGCTTAACTTTTCAATATATTTCTATGCCTAAAAAATTTGAAGAGAGTCTAAAAAATTTTAAACATGATAAGATGAAAATTTTAGAAAGTTTTTATCATGATAATAAACTTAGAATAGGGCATTTAAAAGGAAATTCATTTTTTATAAGATTAAAAAAAGTTTCAAAAGTAGATGCTTTAAAAATAGAACAAGCTTTTAAAAATATCCAAGAACAAGGTTTTGCTAATTATTTTGGATATCAGCGTTTTGGCAAATTTCAAGATAATTTTTCACAAGGACTAGAAATTTTAAAAAGCAAAAAAATCAAAAATAAAAAAATGCAAGAATTTTTAATTTCTGCCTTTCAAAGCGAGCTTTTTAATAGATATTTGAGCAAAAGGGTGGAATTATCACATTTTATTAATGACTTTAGTGAAAAAGAAATAAAACAAATTTATGGTTTAGAAAAAGAAGAGATCAAAAGTTTAAAAAATCAAAAGCAGTTTTTTAAACTTTTAAAGGGTGAAGTTTTAGGACATTATCCTTTTGGTAAATATTTTATATGTGAAGATTTATCAAGTGAAGTAGAAAGATTTAATCAAAAAGATATTAGCGCAATGGGTCTTTTAATAGGCTCTAAAGCTTATGAAGCAAACAAAGGTTTAGCTAAAAAATTAGAAGATGAGATTTTTTCTTTTGCATATGAGTTTAAAAATAAAATGCAAGGTTCAAGGCGCTTTATGTGGTCTTATTTGCAAGATTGCAAAAGTTATTATGATGAAGAAAAAGCTCATTTTACTTTGGAGTTTTTCTTGCAAAAAGGCTCGTATGCCACAGTGATTTTAGAAGAAATTTTACACACAGATATCTTTGAACAAACTCATAATATATAATTTAAAAAATTGATATTGAATATCAGTAAAAATTTATCTTTTATAAATTATAATAACAATTATCATTTTTATAAAAAGGAAAACTCAATGTCAGTTTTGGTTATCGGAGCGGATGAAATAACCCCAATAAAAGCAGTTTTGACAAACCTAGGCGTAAAAAGCATAGAGCATTGGGATGCTAGAAATGAAAATAGGGTAAATAGAAAACCCATTCCACAAAATACCGAATGTATAGTTATGCTTACTAGTTTTTTAAATCATAATACTATGAAAAAAATCAAAACAGAGGCAAAAAAACGTAATATACCTTTAGTTTGTGCTAAACGCAGTGTAAGTTGCGTGTATTGTGAATATTGTAAGGTTTTTGGACTTGATCAAACCTATGAGTGCGCAAAGAAGGCTTAGTGTATGTTTGGATTTAATGAAAAAGAGGATTTTATACCTAAAATATTTAGAGATTTAGAACAAAAAAGTATTAATCATATTTTTTTAAATTTATATAATTCTTTAGTTGAAGATGATCTAAAAATACCTTATATCTATGCAAAAAAAGCTGACTGTTTAAGAAATATTTTTGAGTTAAAAATTCAAAATATGAGCATAGAAAGGACTTTGAGATTTAGAAAAATAAAACAATTTTGTCCATATTCTCATAAAATCATCAAAGCTTATAAAGAAGGAAATTTAAATCAAATACAACTTGAAGCAAAGATGCCAAAATATACTTTAGCTAAATTAATACAAAATGTGTTCTTATCACCTAGTTTTACTTTGCCTTTACAAGTTGCTTTTGAGGCTTTTGTATATGATAAAATTTGCAAAAGCAATACCAAATCCAAAGTAAAGATTTATAAAAATATCATTATCATTAATGAAAAAATGGCAGTCATGCCTTTATTTTGTAAAGATAGTGATAAAGATATAGAGCTTGCTTTGCAATTTATAAAAGAAAATTCTTTTGAAAGATTTTATATTGTGTATCCAAGAAATAAAAATTTCACTCAACATGAAGAAATAAGACATTTTTTATGCGAAAATAATAAAACTTTGCTAAAATTAGTTCCCTATACTATTAATAATCAAATTTTAAGGAGATGTTAAATGTCAATAGCAGTAATTTATGGTAGTTCAATGGGTAATACCGAAGGTGCGGCAAACATGATCGCTCAAAAATTAGGAATTTCAGATGTATTAAATATCGCAGATATTGATGCAGAGAAAATTAATTCTTATGATAAATTAATTTGTGGAACTTCTACTTGGGGAAGTGGTGATTTTCAAGATGATTGGGATGGTTTTGATTTTTCAGCTTTAAATCTTAGCGGTAAAACTGTTGCTGTTTTTGGTATGGGAGATAGTGAAAGCTATTCAGACACATATTGCAATGCCATGGGAAAACTTGCTCAAGCTTTAAAAGCAGCAGGTGCAAATTTGGTAGGTGCTGTTTCTACAGGTGGTTATACTTTTGAATCAAGTGAAGCCGTAGAAGGTGATAAGTTTGTAGGACTAGCATTAGATAATGATAATCATGAGGATTTAACAGAAAGTAGAATTGATGCTTGGTTAGAGCAAATTAAACCTTCTTTTTCTTAAAAATTAGATGCCTAAAAGGCATCTTTATGTTTAAAATTTTCTTTTTTTAGTTTCACTTAGCATATCTTACGCTAAAGAATCTACTTCATTTGCAATAGCATTAGTCTGCATAGCTGTTTGAGAGTTTTGTTGTGTGAGTTTTTCTATAGTAGCTATTGATTCATTGATTTGACTAATATCATCTGCTTCTTCTTTTATGGCTTCACCCATTTCATTAATAGATTGAACTAAGATATTAGTATTAGCTTCTATTTCACCTAAAGATTTTTGAGTTCTTTCTGCTAGATTTCTAACTTCATCAGCAACAACAGCAAAGCCACGTCCATGTTCACCTGCACGAGCTGCTTCAATAGCAGCATTTAATGCAAGCAAGTTAATTTGATCTGCAATATCTGAAATTACTGTAGTTACATTTTTGATATCATTGCTTTGTTTTACTACATCTTGTGTTTTAATGGAAATTTCACTCATAACCGAGTTCATTTGCTCTAAAGCTCTTGCGCTTTCTTGCAGTGATGAGGTTTGATGTGTAGCATCATTTGTAAGTTCTTGCATGCTTTGCTTGAGTGCTTCGGCCTTTTGGTTGAGTAATTCTCCTTGGTGAAATGATTGTGTAAGCATGTTTTTTATTTCATCTCCAAGAGAATTTATGGCATTTTCAATATCGCCTTTTGGTGCATTAATAGTTGCTGTGAAATCTAAGTGTTTGTAGCTATCAAATACAGCTAAAATTTCGTTTAAATTACTGCCAATTTTTCTTTGTAAAGTTGTAAGCATACTATTTAACACTTTCATTAATTCTTGAATTTGAGGGTTGTTAGCATGAGAACTAATATGCAAATCAAGCTCACCTGTTTCTATTTTTTTAGCAATATTGACAGATTCTTCAATAGCTTTTGCATCTTTGTTTAGAGCTTCTTTAATAATCTCAATGTTTTCATTAATTTCTTCTGCCATTTTTCCAAATTCATCTTGAGTTTTAAGCTTAATAGGATGAGAGTGAGAATCCTTGTGATTTAAATAATTAAAGAAATTATGTAATCCTGATGAAATGATTGCAATTGGTTTAAGATTGTAAGAAATAATCATTCTAATAAAAATCAAAGTGAAAAAAATAGCAATCAAGGAAATAATAATTTGTTCCATTAGTGTTTGTTTAGCTGCATCATTGTAAAAATCATAACAGCTATAGAACAGATAACATATTTTGGATTAATTCCACCATTGCAAATTAAAGCTCTGGTTTCATTTTCTTTTGTTTGAATTTTAAAAATATCTTTTGAAAGACTTCTATTTGCACCTTCTGGTGTTTTAAGATAATATGCAACAATATCTTTACTTGTATTGGTTGAGGTTAAAATTTTAGAAGGATCGGTGTGAAAAAGATAGGTTCCATCATGGGCTAAAACAGCAGCATGTGAATAAGGTGTTTTACCTATAGCTAAAACTTCTTCTGAGAATTTTTTTTAAATCATAATCAGCCGCAACTACACCTATAACTTCACCATTTTCTATAATAGGATTGGCATAAGAAATAGTAGGTTTTTTCATGCTAGAAGATATATAAGGCTCTGTGACAATTAACTCTTTTTTTTCTTTGGCTTCTTTATACCATCCTCTAGTTCTAGGATCATATCCACTTTCTGGAGTTTGGTTGTTGCCATTTGATCTAAACATAGAACCATCTTCAAATCCTACATAAGTTAAGTCAAAACCTAAAGAATCTCCTATGGATTTTAACAAACCAGTGTATTGTTTTGAATTTAGATTATGTTTATTTTCTTTGATATATTTTGTTAAAGAATTAATTATATTACGTCTATCACTTGCATATAAATCAAATCTTTTGCTTACATCAAAAGCAACTTTTTGTTGAAATTGAACTAACAAAGTATGGCTATTAGATTTTGATTTAATATAATTAAAACACCTAAAACACATAATAAAACTATAACAAAAATACAAACCAAAAAGGCAATTTTGTTGGAAAAATTACCTAGTAAATATTTTTTTGGTAGATGAGAACATTTTTTCTCCTTGAAAAGTTAAAAATTTAAAGTTTTACTACTATGGTAAATTATATGATTTTATTAAAAAAATATTTAAAAATTTATAAATAATATTAGGTTTTATTAAAAATACAATATATTTTAAAAGTATTTTAAAGAGAAAATTCTAATTTTTTGGAAAGTAAAATTTTATTATCAGTGTATTTTACCCATTGTATATTTAAAGCGAAAATACAAGCTTGTGCAAGTTTTGCAAAGGGAAATTTTTTATAGTATATTCTTTCTTGCTCTTTGGTGGCTTTTTGAAAAAGAGCTTTGATTTGCACTCCTTTAATAAGATTAATAATATCTGTATCTAGCGCTATATTAACTGCTACTTTAGGGGATTTATAGGCAAGTTGAATATGTTTAGTATGTTCTTCACTAGCAAAAATTAAAGCTAAATTTTTATCATCAAAAGCATAATAACAGCTTGCGCAATATACTCCACCATCCTCATCAAGCATACCTAAATTTAAAAGTTTTTGTGAATGGATAAATTTTTTAATTCTTTTATCCATTGTTATTGGCTTTAAGTTTTAAAATTTTTTGGTAACTTAAATGGGTTAAGAAGATTATATAAAATACTTGTAAAAATAAACCAAGTAAAGGTATGCTTGATAAAGCAAAAAAGACTAAGGTGATAATTTTAAAGTATAATGGTGATGATTTTTTATAAAAATCATCAAAATTGTTTTTATCTAAGACATTGCTTAACACATCTAGTAATAAAAGTTTGTGAAATAAATAATAAAATACTCCATAATAAATCACAATGCTAAGAAAAGGTATAATTAACAAAAAAGTGGCTACTACAAATAATACGCATGAGATGAGTAAAAATTTGAATGTTTTAAGTAAAATTTCTAAAGAATTTACTTCTTTTTGTATAGAATGGTTGTAGTATTTTTGGTTGATTTTTTTGACTATATAAGGAGTTAAAAAGGAAATTATAAACATAGTAAAAAATACAGAGGCAAATACTACTATAAAAAATCCTCCTATAGCACTTAAAAATGCAAGTGAAAATTGCACTATAGAAAAGCTAAAAAACCAAGCCATAAAAGAGCCACTAACCATATCTTCAATATAAGAAAAAAATACATCATAACTATAATACACTAGCAGGGAAAAAATAACCAGGCTGATTAAAAAAGGCAAAGTTGAGAATTTTAAAAAAGGCTTGCTAAAAAAATCTTGCAAGCTTAGGTATAGTATATTCATTTAATTTGCTTATAAGCATCTTGAAGTTTTTGATAGATTTCTTTATAATCTAATGTTTCTTTTAAAATTTGATTTAAAACTTCGTTATCTTCTGTTCCATTCCAAGTTTTTTTATAAGTGCCTTCTTTGTAGCCGTTTTCTTGTCTGAATTGATTTAATATATTTTTTCCAATATAGGTTTTATAAAGCTCAAAGAAATTTAAACCACATTTTCTAGCTAAAACAAAATATGCACTCAAAAGCTCACCTAAATCATAATCAAAACCACTGCATTTATGGATAATAAGCTCAATATCATTTAAAATTCCATAGATATCTGCTTCATTTGGATTAGAAGTTTCTTTGCAAAAGTCATCAAAAAAAGTTACAGAAGAAACTTCCTCTGCTATGAAATTTTTATCATCTATTTGTTTTTCTTTGTATTCTTCTAAAATCAAACTTAAAATAAAATGCCATATATCCACTATTTCAATGCGCACATTGTCCCAGTTTGCAGGAGTGTGTATGCTTTTCCAGTGCTTCCAAGCAAAAGAATCAATAAGCTCAGCACACTCCATGTAAATACATCTTCTAAAACTAATCAATTTACCTTCTTTGGTATAGCCATTTTCCCAACCTATACCATTGGTGTCATCATTTAATTTTTGCTGGAGTTCTAGCATGCTTTTTAAAATATCTTTTACTTCCATTTTATTTCCTCTTTAAGCATAAAATCCAAATTCTTTATTATCTTCTTCTTTTTGCTTGTTATATTGTTCCCAAATTTCTTCTAATAATTTAGCACTATCTTGAAAAATTTGTTTTTTAATATCTTCAAGATCAGTTTTATTCATTTCTTTGTTTAAACTCTTATCCATGGTATTAAATAACTCATGTAAAGTAGCTTTTTTATGTTCTTCATTTTTTGCTTCAGGTAAAGCATTGCCGATTTTCATTGCAGTGGTGATAAGCTCTTTTGGTTTTAAGGTTCCAACTCTTGAGTTTTTCATAAATTCATCGATTTGAGGTTGTACTTTAGCTACTGCTTCTTTTATTTCTTCAATTTCTTCTTGTGAAAGTTTGGTTCCATTATATGAGAATGAAAAACCAAATTGATTTCTAAGACTTAAAGAAGCTGAGTTGTCATCTTTGTCTAATTTTGCCTCTTTTTTATCATACATAGAAAAAGAAAGATGGTTACCATTTTTTGTTTTAATATTCATAGAAAAATTTTGAGAATTGTAGCTAGAAATTTGCATAACATTCCTTTCAAGTCAAGATAAAGCTATATCGTCAAAATAACTCAATCTTAAACAAATTTGCAAAGTTTTTATACTTTGCAAATTTCAAATATTAGGGAGATAAATATTTTAACATTAAGTCTTTAAATGCTCGTTAAATCCCAAAATAATTTTAATAATTTTTCATTTTTTGCACATATTAAAATTTGCTTTTTATTGTGTGTTTTTTTGCATGCTTTTAAAGCTTGTTTTAAATGTTCTTTTAAAGAAAAAATCAACCCAAAAGCAATAGCTTCTTTATCTAAGCCACCTAAAATATAAATCAAAGGCATACGCATAGATTTAGAAACATCAAGCTTTGCTTGTTCATTAATTGTGGTTTTAAAATCAAATTTGCTAGGATGTTTAAACTTATAAGCTAAAGCAAGATCTAAAAACTCATCTAGATGGTTTAATTTTTTTCCGCTAATAAATGGATAGATAAAATAAAATAAATCTAAGATATTATTACTAATTTTGCTTTCATCACCATAATTTTCTTGTATAAAATCATAATATGTTTTAAATTGCTCTTGATAATTTTGCGCTAAAGTCATAGCCATTTTGGTTTTTGCAAAATTATTTAAAAAAACTTTAGGATTAGCTTCAAAACTAAAATCTAAAAAATTAATCTTTGCATCATTTTGATAAAAAATCCCACTAATTTCGCTTTCTAAATCCAGTAAGATATTATCTGAATCAAGCTCATTGTTAGAACTATTATGAATTATTTTATCATCTAATATAATAGAAAAATCATTATAAGCAAATTCATTACTCATAGGTTTTTCATAAAAACCAAAATCATCCCAAAAATTTTCTTCACTACAAGCAATGCAACCGTGTCCTGCGGCTACTGGCCAAGAGGTTTTAGAATTAAATTTAACCTTAGGACAATTATTATAAGCATAAGGTCCTTTGCAACCTACTTTAAAAAGACAATAGCCTTGTTTTATATTTTCATCATCAAAACTTTGAGCAAAATTTCCTGCTTCAAATTTAGCTTTTCTTTCACATAAATCATGCAAGCATTTGCCGTAAAAGGCTAAAGGTCTATTTTGCTCATCTAAAGCCATATCTTGTTCAAATAATATATAAAAACAAAGTGCTGCGATGATATTTACATCACTTGGAGGGCAACCTGGTATATTGATTACTTTTTCTTCTAAGACTTTAGAAATTCCTATGCTTTTGGTAGGATTTGGATGTGCAGCTTGAATTCCTCCATAGCTTGAGCAAGTTCCCATAGCAAAGATTGTTTTAGCATTTTTAGCACATTTTTGTAAAATTTCATATCCATTTTCACCATGTGCTCCTATAGTTAGATAAAAAGGATCTATAGCACAAACCCCACCTTCAACAGCTAAAAGAAAATCTTTTTTTTCTAAAACTTCTTCTAGATGCGATTCTGCTTGGTGTCCGCTTGCGCTCATAAAGGTCTCATGATACTCTAAGGAAATAAAATCAAAAATTAAATCCAAAAAGTCAGGCAATGAAGTTCTAAGCAAACTTTCACTACACCCTGTACATTCGCTTAAATGAAGCCATATAAGACTAGGCGGGGTGTGAAGTTGAAAATATCTATGCGCCAAAGGGCTAAAATCATTTGGTAAACCTAAAATTTTAATGATGGAATTTACAGTTTCTAATGAGATATTTTTTTCTTCTTTGTGTGAGTTTTCTAATAGAGCGATTTTATGCTCTAATATACTTTTTAATTCTTCATTGCTTAAAGACATTTTTTAACCTTTAGCTATTTGTATCATATTTAAAAAATCATTTGCATTTAATGCAGCTGAACCTATTAACACTCCATCACAATTTCTTAAAGCACAAATTTCTTTAATATTGCTTTGATTAACACTTCCACCATATAAAAGTTTAGCTTCGCTAAATTCTCTTAAAAAATTAAGTATGGTGTTGATATCATCAAGATTAGCACTTATTCCAGTGCCTATAGAATAAATAGGCTCATAAGCTATAATAAGTTTTTTATAAGATAAGTCAATATTTTCAATTTGCTTTTTTAAAAAATCCAAACTTTTGTTAGCGTTCTTAGTTTCTAAACTTTCGCCTATGCAATAAATGATATTAAAATCAAGATTTTTTGCAAAATCAAATTTAGCCTTTAAAAAGCTTTCATCTTCACTTAAAGCTCTTCTTTCAGAATGACCGATTAAAACACTCTTGATGTTAAATTCTTCTAAGTGAATTTTACCTATTTCTCCAGTATAGGCTCCATTTTCACAAGGGTAGAAATTCTGCGCGCCTTGTTGAAATGAAAAATTGTCTTTTAAAAAAGCTATACTAGGAGGGAAGATGAAAATTTCATCTTCTTTGTTTAAGTTTTGGTTTAATTCTTGAGCATAAAGTTCAAAGCTTGATCTTGTATGATTGCACTTTAAATTTGCTGCAAAAATCATTCACTATCCTTTATGGTTAAAGGTTTTACACCAGGAAGTTCTTTTCCTTCTATAAGTTCTAATGATGCTCCACCGCCGGTTGAAATAAAAGTCATCTCATCAGCATCACCTGCTCTTGCTACAACATCAGCAGTATCACCACCACCTATTACAGTTATCGCATGAGATTCGCTAATATAATGGCTCATTTTAATACTACCTTTTGAGAATTTATCAATTTCAAAAACCCCCATAGGTCCATTCCACCATATAGTTTGAGCATCAGAAAGTGCTTCTTTAAACAATCTTACACTAGCAGGACCTATATCAAGTCCCATCCAACCCGCAGGAATTTCTTGTACAGGAGTGTATTTCATCACTGCTTCTTGAGAGCAAGTTTGTGCTGCTGTAACATCCACAGGAAGATAAATTTTTACACCTAGATTTTTACCTTTGAGTAAGATTTTATTTGCTTCTTCTATTAAATCTTCTTCTAAAAGAGAATTTCCTATATCATAACCTTGAGCTTTTAAGAAAGTAAAGGCCATACCACCACCTATGATGAGCTTATCTACTTTTGGAAGTAAGTTAGTTAAAGCTTGCAATTTCCCACTTACTTTAGAACCACCTACTACAGCTACAAAAGGACGCGCAGGATGTTTGATAAGATTGTTTGCAAACTCGATTTCTTTTTGGAGTAAAAATCCTGCACCTTTGTTTGCATTATCAAAGTATTTTGTAATAGCTTCAACGCTAGCATGAGCTCTATGGCAAACCCCAAAAGCATCATTAATATAAACATCAGCCATAGAAGCAAGTTCTTTAGCTAAGTTTTCATCATTCTTAGTTTCACCCTTTTCAAAGCGTAAATTTTCCAAAAGTAAGATTTCGCTTGATTTTAATTCGCTAGCTTTTTTCTTTGCATCTTCACCTATAACATCTTTAGCCATAATGACTTCTTTAGTCATTAAACGCGCAAGTCTTTTTGCAACCGGTTCTAAAGAGTATTTTGAAGCTATTTCTTTTGGGCGTCCTAAATGTGAAGCCAAAATAACTGCACAACCATTGTCTAAACAATATCTTATGGTAGGGATAGCCGAGCGAATACGGCGATCATCGGTAATATTTAAAAATTCATCTTGAGGAACATTAAAATCACATCTTATAAATACTTTTTTCTTTGCAAGATCAATATCTTTAATCGATAAAATACTACTCATCTTAAGCCTTTGCCACAAATACTGCCATATCTACTAAACGAGAAGAATATCCCCATTCATTATCATACCAAGCAACCACTTTAACAAAATCATCACAAATTACTTGAGTTAAATCACTTGCTACAATTGCACCATAAGAGCAAGTTATAAAATCACTTGAAACTCTTTCTTCATCATCAACTAATAATATACCTTTTAAATTGCTAGCAGCTGCTTTTCTAAAGGCTTCGTTGATTTCTTCTTTATTTACTTTTTTCTTTAAAGTTGCAGTTAAATCCACAGTTGACACATCAGCTACAGGTACACGCATGCTTTGACCATGTAATTTTCCATCAAGTTCAGGCATAACAAGCTTCATAGCTTTTGCTGCACCAGTTGAAGTAGGGATGATATTTTGTGCAGCAGCGCGTGATCTTCTTTTATCTCTTGCTTTTGCATCAATAATGCTTTGTCCGTTTGTATATGCATGAATGGTTGTCATTAAACCTTTTTCTATGCCAAAATTATCTTGTAAAACTCTACAAATTGGACCTAAACAGTTAGTAGTACAACTTGCATTTGAGATAATGTTTTCGCCTTTGTATTCGTGAGCATTTACCCCTAAAACATAAGTTGGAGTTTTATCTTTTGCAGGTGCGCTCATGATAACTTTTTGCATCCCATGATCTAAAAATCCTTGACATTTTTCCATAGTTAAGTGTGCGCCAGTACATTCTAAAACAATTTGTGCGCCATATTTTGCAAAGTCTAAATCAGCTACATTTCTACTTTTTAAGACTTTTATTTTTTTATTATCAATTATTAAATCATCACCATCATTTTCAACACTACCATCATATACCCCATGAACGGTGTCATATTTAAAAAGATATTTAGTAAGCTCTATATCAGTAGTATCATTAATCGCTACAAGTTCGATATCATCGCGCTTCATAATAATTCTTGCAACACATCTTCCAATGCGTCCAAAACCATTTATTGCAACTTTTACAGCCATTTTCATTTCCTTTTTATGATTAAGTAGGTAAAATTCTACTAAAAAAAGGTTAAATTTTAATGAAAATCGCACTTTTTGGTGGCAGTTTTGATCCACCCCATTTAGGGCATAATGCTATAGTCTTTAATGCACTAGCAAATTTAGAGCTTGATAAACTCATTATTATGCCAACTTTTATTAGCCCCTTTAAGCAAGAATTTACCGCAAATGAACAAAGGCGCTTAAAATGGTGTGAGATGATTTGGGGAGGTTTAGAAAAAGTTGAAATTTGTGATTTTGAAATAAAAAAACAAAGACCTGTGCCTAGTATAGAAAGTGTTGATTTTTTGTACAAACAATATGAAATTTCTAAATTTTATCTTATTTTGGGAGCTGATCATTTACAAAGTCTTGAAAAATGGCATGAATTTGAAAGATTGCAAAATTTGGTAGAATTTGTTGTAGCTAAAAGAGATGGTATTTTTATACCAAAACATTTTAAAACCTTAGATATTAAAGTAGATATTTCTTCTTCTTTTATAAGACAAACCTTGCAAACATCACAAGTTTGTGAGCAAATCAAAGAAGAAGTTAAGCTTTATTATTCTAAATTTAAAAATATTTAACAAAAGGAAAATAATGCAAGAAAGAATTAATAATATAGTGCAAATTTTAGATGATAAAAAAGCAGATTTAATAGAAACTTTTGATATGCAAGATAAAGATTATTTTGTTAAATTTGTAGTGATTGCTACCACTATGGGGGAAAGACATGCGCTTTCTTTGATTGATGATTTAAAAACTAATCTTAAAAGCAAGGGTGAGGAGTTTTTAAATATAGAAAGTAGTGAAGAATGGACTGTGCTTGATTTGGGAGATATTTTAATTCACTTAATGAGTGAAACTTATAGAGCAAAATATAATATAGAAGAATTTTTAAAAAGTTTAAACAAAGAAAATCAAAACTAGGAAATAAAATTGGATAATTTAATTACTGAGTTATCAGATTTAGCTAAAGAATATTTTGAAAATTCAGAATTTGAAAAATGTGATGAAGTTTTAAGTGAGCTTATAGCTTTTTGTAAAGGTGAAGTTACGCTTGCTCAAGATGGTAAAGTGATTTTTATAGATGATGAGGATAAAGAGCGTTTGCTTTTAGAGGCTTATCATAATAGAGCGTTTTGTAGATTTAATTGCTTAAAATTTCAAGAAGCGCTTGAAGATGCAACTATAGCTATAGAATTTGATTCTAGTAATGTATTTTTGTTTAATCTTTTGGGCTTGTGTAATTTTAAGTTAGATTTATTACAAGAAGCGCTTTTAGCTTTTAATAAAACTATAGCGCTAGATAATGCATATTATTTAGCATATTTTAACAGAGCTAGGGTTTATATACTTTTAGATGAACATGCAAAAGCTTTAAAAGATTTGCAAATTTGTATTGATTTAGCTCCAGAATATTATATAGCTTATTATACTAGAGCTATTGCTCTGCTTAGTGTTGATCCAAAACAAGCTCTGATTGATTTTAAAAAATCCCAAGATTTAGGCTTTGAATCCTCGCAGATTTTTTATTATCAAGGGGTAGCTTATGAGAATTTAGAAGATTATCAAAAAGCTATAGAATTTTTTACTAAGATGATTGAGCAAGATGAGAGTTTTGCTGATGCGTATTATAAAAGGGCTAATAATAAACGCAAGGTTGATGATTTAGAGGGAGCTTTGCAAGATTGCTTAAAATCTATTGAACTAGACAATGAAAATGCAATGGCGTACTTAATTTTGGGATATATTTATAAAGACTTAGAAAAGATAGAATTATCAATAGATGCCTTTAAAAAATCAATCGAATTAGATGAAAATTTACAATATCCATGTTTTGCATTGGCTAGGGTTTTGTATGATTTAGAAGATTATGAGCAAGCTTTGAAGTATTATGATAAAACAATTGAGCTTTATGAAGAATATGCTCAAGCTTACATTAATAGAGGTAATACTAAAATTAATTTAAAAATGATTGAAGAGGCTATAGAGGATTTTCATTTAGCAGCTAAATATTATCAAGAAAGAGCAAGAAAGCATGATTTTACTCCATCAGAATTAGCAGAACTTGAACACGCAGTTCCTTATGGTTTTTATCATTTAGGTAATAGCTTATACGAGATAGATAAATACGATGAAGCTTTGATAAGTTATGAAAAAGCTCTGAAATATCAAAGAGAATATCCTGATGTATTTTTTTAATAGGGCTTATTTAAAATCTGATCTTGAAAAATATGAGGAAGCTTTAGAAGATAGTGAACTAGCTGTTAAATATTATAAAAAGCAAAATAATATTCAAGATTATGCTAATTCCCTTTCTCAAAGAGCTTGGATTAAAAGTAGACTTGAAAGATTTCAAGAAGCTATGGATGAATACAATGAGCTTATAAAAACATATAAAGATTATATTGATTTAAAAGATGTATTATTTGAAAGGGCATATTGTGCAAAAGAGCTTGAATCATATGAGGAATTAATAGCTTATTGTAATGCAGCACACAAGGTGGATAAAAATAATTTTAAGCTTTATTTTTGGCGAGGAATTGCTAAATATAATTTAAGCTTAGAAGAAGAAGCTATAGAAGACTTAAATAAGGCTTTAAAAATTGATAAAAATCATAATGGCGCAAAGTATTATAAAGGACTTTGTTATGAAGATCTTTATATGTTTGAAGAAGCTATAAAATGTTATGATAGCGTGATTTTAAGTAACGAAGATGATGATGAATCATATTTTCATAGAGCAAAATGTAAAAGAAATCTTGAAAAATACAATGAAGCTTTAAAAGATATCAATGAATGCTTAAAAATAATTGATGATATTGGGGAGTATTGGATAGAAAAAGCACAAATTTTAAGCTTTTTAGGAAAATATGATGAAAGCTTTGAAGTGGCAAAAAAAGCAAGTGATCTTGAACCAAAATCATATGAGTGTTATCATTTTATGGGTGCAGTTAAAGTATATTTGCAAGATTTTAAAGAGGCTATAAAATATCTTAATATGGCTTTAAAATTAGATGATAGTCAAAATTGGACACATTATTATAAGGCAGAGTGTTTAAGAAATTTAGGTGATTTTCATGATGCATTGCAATGTTATGAAGATTGCTTAAAGATAACAAAAGAAAATACTGATGCTTTGGTGGGAAAATTCAGTGTTTAGAAGAGCTAAAAGAATACGAGCAAGCTTTAGAGTGTATTAAAGAATTATTAAAACTTGATGAAGAAAATGAGTTTGCATTAAAAAGTAAAGATATTTTAATGCAAAAATTAAAGCAACAAAATAAAAAATGGTGGCAAATTTGGAATTAAGCTTTGTATGATTTATTATTTGTGCAGATTTGAAAATTTGCATAAATAAATTCTATTTGGTGTTTTTAATGAAAATATGAGTTTTAAAAAAAGTTATTTGACCTTTTATATTAATGTCAAACTCCAAAGGGATAAAAATCAAAGATGAGTTATTGCTAAGTTTGTAGCTTAATTGTGAATTTTTCTGATAATTTTTTAAGATTTTGTCAAAATTTTCAAGCTTTAAAAGTTCTTTTTTTGAAGTAAAAAATACAAGGTATTATTATCAATTTTCATAAAATATTTAAAGTCACTTGAATTAGCAATAAAATCAAATAATACTTCATCATAATTTTCTTTTAATTTAGAGTATTTTGGATGAAATTTTTTGGATATATTGTGAAATTCTATCTTTTGTGGCTTTAAATGAGTTAAATTATAAGTTTTTTAAAAAATCATCAAAACTATAATTGTTGTTATAATTTTTATTAAGATTATGCAAGGTATTTTTGATATTTTTAATTTGATTGTAGTATTGCTTACTTTGAATATAGTCAAGCTCTAAAGAGTGTATAGAGCTTTCTAATTTTTGCAATTGGTATTTTTGCGAAGAAAAACTTATGTAATTTGCAAAAAATCCTAAAAATAGCGCCATAAATGCAAGTAGATAAAAAGAAAATTTTAATGCTATTTTTTGTTTAAACACGCTTAGATAATTTGCAATCAAAAGCCATAAATTTAAAGCTAATACTGCTAAGCGTTCTGGCGTAAAGCTATATTGTGTAATTCTAATTATAATAGCATAAAATACGAAAATATTTAGTGATAGTACCACAATAAAAAAGACATAGAGTAACGATTTTTTGATTTTATAAAAAGATAAATTTATCCAAAGGTTAATTAATAAAAAACTACCAAACCAAAGACATAAATGAACTATACTAAGATTTTCTAAAAGATTAAATAATGCTCCTAAACCATAGGTAGAAAGCATGATTATATATAAAATACTAAAAGTATTTAGTATAAAAACAAAAATTTTATGAAAATTGTATGAAGTAAAATTGCCAAGTAAAAATAAAGAAAAAATTCCAGCACTACAAAGCCATAATGATAAAACACAAGAATCTAACATGCTTGAAGAAATATTAAATAAAAAATCAAATGAACCATAAAATATAGCCAAAAATATACCAAAAATGAACCAAAAGCTTATACTAAAAGAAATGGCAGCTAAAAAATGATGAAAATAATTAAAATCATATAATTTTCTTGCACATACTAAAGCTATAAGAGCTGTTGTTAAGGAAATATGCAAAGAATTATTAGTAAAAAATATTAAATAATTTTCTATACCATCTTTAAAAATAAAATTTAAAAATATATAAAAAATTAGCCCAAAAAATCCAATCCATAAATTTTTCAAACTTTTATAAATTTGTATTAAATTGCTTTTTGATTCAGTGAATGTTTCACAAAAAATTATAAATAGGGTTAAAAGTAAAAAAATACTAGTTTGGTATGAATCATAAAAAATGCTACAAAAAACCAAAAACATAAATAAAAAATAACTCCAAGTGGATGATTCAATAAAGCTATATAGTTAGAATTAATAAATTTTTTAAACATGAATATTTTTTATTTTGTTAAGTAAAATTGATATAAATCCTTCAAAGTCAGGTAAATTTAAATCCTTAATTTCTCTTTGCTGTTTTCCCCACATGCATTCAGGAAAAAACCCATCTTCTTTAAAACGTGCCATAATATGAAAATGCACTCTTGGTACATAGTTTGCAAAGGAAGCTATGTTGATTTTTTCTGGGTTATAGTACTCTCTAAGGCTTAATTCACAAGCTAAAACATATTGAAAAAGCATATTTTGCAAAAAGGCTGGGCAATCACTTAATTCTCTGTAATTTTCTTTAGTAAAAATTTTTACCCAAGGAATTTGAGAATCTTCTTTTTCTATAAATAAAAAATCATTTTCATAAATCATACTAACCCTCAAGAAAAGACTAGGATTATTCCTAGTCTTTTGATTATTTTTTTGGTCCTATCATTTTTGTAGGATCTACAAATTTAGCAAAGTCTTCTTTGCTTACCAAGCCAAGCTCCATAGCACTTTCTTTTAAAGAAATACCTTTTTTGTGAGCATTTTTAGCTACTTTAGCTGCGTTTTCATAGCCAATGTGTGGATTTAATGCAGTCACTAGCATTAAAGAATTATGTAAATTATGATCTATTTTTTCTTTATTTGGTTCTATACCAACAGCACAGTGGATATTAAATGAATGCATAGCATCAGCTAATAAATCAAGGCTTTGTAAAAAATTATAAATAATCACAGGTTTAAAAACATTAAGCTCGAAATTTCCTTGGCTTGCTGCAAAACCAATAGCTGCATCATTTCCCATAACTTGCACTGCAACCATAGTTAAGGCTTCACACTGAGTAGGATTAACCTTACCTGGCATGATAGAACTTCCTGGTTCGTTCTCAGGTATGTTTAACTCTCCAAGACCACATCTAGGGCCACTTGCTAACCATCTAATATCATTTGCTATTTTCATTAAATTTGCAGCTAAGCCTTTCATAGCTCCATGAGTAAAATTAATAGCATCATGGCTTGTTAGTGCATGGAATTTATTTGGACTTGAAATAAATTTAGTACCTAAAAGCTTGCTTAATTCCTCGCTTACTTTTTCACTAAGTTCTGGATGAGCATTTAATCCTGTGCCAACAGCTGTTCCGCCTATTGCAAGTTCTCTTAATGTAGGTAAAGAAGCGATGATTTGCTCTTTTGAGTGAAGTAACATAGAAAGATATCCACTAAATTCTTGAGCAAGGGTAAGTGGTGTAGCATCTTGAAGGTGAGTTCTTCCTATTTTAATAATCCCTTCAAATTCTTTTACTTTTTTTTCAAAAGTTGCAATAAGCTCATCTAAAGCAGGGATAAGTTTTTTTTCTACTTGCTCTACTGAAACTATGCTCATAGCAGTTGGAAAAGTATCATTTGAGCTTTGGCTCATATTTACATGATCATTAGGATGAACAAGTTTTTCTTTTCTAAAATCACCACCCATAATTTCAGTAGCACGATTTGCTATAACTTCGTTCATATTCATATTGCTTTGTGTGCCTGAACCTGTTTGCCATATTGCTAGTGGGAAATTATCGTCAAATTTTCCTGCTGCAATTTCATCGCAAGCTTGCACAATAGCATTTTTTTTGGCATCGTCTAATTTACCAAGTTTATTATTAACTAAAGCCAAAGATTTTTTAAGATTTGCAAAAGCATAAATTAAAACTTTTGGCATTTTTTCACAACCAATTTTAAAATTTTCAAAACTTCTTTCAGTTTGTGCACCCCAATATTTATCATTAGGAACTTTAATCTCTCCCATAGTATCGTGTTCGATTCTATATTCCATGGCTCTTCCTTGTAATAAAATAAGATATGATATTTAAACCAAATAAACCCTAAAGTTTGCTTATAATTTAAGAAGTATTTATAAAATTTTTTAAAAAAGTGTAGTTTTTTCAAAACTACACAAAATATTTATTCTACGGTAACACTTTTTGCTAAATTTCTTGGCATATCTACATCATTGCCAAGTCTTATAGAAACCTCCAAAGCTAGAAGTTGCAAAATCACCATCATTTCAAAAAATTCACACATATAGTGTTCTTGTTTTGAAGTTCTTATAAAATCATCGCTTAAATTAAAATTAAGCGGGGAAATAGCAAGCAAAGTAGAATCTCTTGCAGCTAATTCTTCTACATTTGATTTGGTTTTTTCATAAAGACAATTTTGCGGCATTAGCGCAACAGTAAAAAGCTCACTATCTGCTAGAGCAATAGGTCCATGTTTCATCTCTCCTGCTGGATAGCCTTCAGCATGTAAGTATGAAATTTCTTTTAATTTTAAAGCCCCTTCTAATGCTAGTGGATAAAATACATCTCTTCCTATAAAGAAAAAGCCGTGGCCATGTAGGTATCTTTTTGAAATTCTATGTACTTTTTCATGTAAGTTTTGTTCAACTTTAACTATACTTGGCAAGCTTCTTAAAGCTTTGATTTCTTTACTCATATCCAAATTTGCTTTTTGTGCAAGATAGATTGCAAGCATCCATAAAGTTGCTACTTGAGTGGCAAAAGCTTTAGTTGAAGCCACACCTTTTTCAATGCCCGCTCTAGTAAGTAATGATATATCAGCTAAACGCACAATGTTAGAATTATCCACATTACATATTGCTAAAGTTTTAACTCCTTGTGCTTTTGCTATTTTTAAAGCTTCAAGTGTATCAGCTGTTTCACCACTTTGAGAGATTACTATAAAAAGAGTATTTTTGCCTATAATGGCTTCTCTGTATCTAAATTCACTTGCTACTTCAACTTTAGTTTTAATCTTTGCAAGTCTTTCAAGCAAATAAGCCCCGCTTAATGCTGCATGATAACTTGTGCCACAAGCACAAAGTGTTATTTCATCTATGTTTTGCAAAAGAGTTTCATCTATATCTTCAAAAACAATCTGTTCACCTTGCAAGCGTCCCATTAAAACTTCGCCTAAAACTCTACTTTGCTCATAGATTTCTTTTTCCATGAAAAATCTATAACCATCTTTTTGAGCATAACTTTTATCTTGGCTTAAAGCCACAAAAGTAGGTTGTATGCAAGCTTGATCATGGCAAATTTTGCATTCGTTTAAATTCACATAACCATAATCTCCATCTTCAAGATAAGCTACTTTATCCACTAAAGAAACCAAAGGTGCATCACTTGATGCAAAATAATATTCATTGTCATCACCATTTTTTCCGATGATGAGTGGCACTGCATTTTTAGCAAAATAAATTGTATTTGGATCTTTTTTGCTCACAAGTAAAATTGCAAAAGCACCTTTTAGTTCAGCTATAGTCTTTTTAAAAGCTTCAAATGGCTCTAAATTACTTGCATGATATTCAAATAAATGCACAATAACTTCAGTGTCAGTTTGACTTAGAAAATTAATACCTTCTTGTGTGAGTTTTGTTTTTAATTCTTGGTAGTTTTCTATGATTCCATTATGTATTACACAAGAGTATTGACCTAAGTGTGGATGAGCATTTATTTCAGTTGGTTTTCCATGAGTTGCCCAACGCGTATGGCCTATAGCAAGTCCAAAGCCATCACTATTAAAATTAGCAGTTTTATTAGCTAAATTTTCTAATTTTCCAACCGCTTTAAAAAAGTCTAACTCTCCATCTTTCATTACTGCTATGCCAGCGCTATCATAACCTCTATATTCAAGCTCTTTTAAGCCTTCTAATATGATTTTTTTCTTTTCTTTGGTTCCTATATACCCTACTATTCCGCACATCTTTTACTCGCTTATTAGTGATTTAAGAATTTGATCTTTATGATCTTGCAAGCTTTCATTTTTATGCAAAATCAAAACATTTCGCGTTCTTTCTTTTATGGTTTGAATTTTTGCTGCACTTAAGATAATATCATATCTTGCAAGCACATCCATCACATAAGCCATCAAACCTTTTTGATCTTTTGTGTTTAAGGTTATTTTGGCATAGCTTTTGGAATAATTCATATCTAATTTTAATTCATCTTTTTTAATGTTTGGTTTTTTTGCCTTTTTTTGTGCTTTTAAATGCAATTTAGAATTAAGTAAATTTTCTAAACTTTGCTTTTGAGTATCGCTTACTATATCTGAATATTCAAATTTCAAATAAACTTTTTCATCAAATAATTCAAAGAAACTCATAAAGATTAAATTTAAAGAACTTAAAGTATTGAGTATATTTTCAAGATTGTTTTTTCTATTCATTATAAGTTCTAGGGTAAAATTATCTTGATTATCAAGCCAAAAAGTAAAATTTTCTTTTTGTGCAATTTGTGCTATTTTAATGATTTTTTCAAAACTATTTTTTATAAAAAAGAGATTAGATTTAATATGAGTGATATTATCTTGAGTTTGTTCATCAAGATCTAAAAAAGCCTTGCTTCTTTTTAGGGTTTGTTCTTTTTTTACCCTTCTTTGACTCTCATCAATTAAATTCTCATCCTCAAAACCTTCTAGTGCATTTTGAAACAATCTTTCTAAGCTTTTATAATAAAAATGATTTTCTATACCCAAAGCTTTAGCATTGCAAAAAGATAAAAGATGTAAGGTTTTTAAGGTATGAGTATCATTTAATTTGGAAATAAAATTTAAAACAATAGTAGAATTATAAATATCCTCTTTTTCTATAATGTCTTTAAAAGCGTTAAAATTTTTATATAATCTTAAGCCAAAATCTAAAAGTTCATTATCAACTTGGAATTTTCCTACATAAGCCCTGTAAATATTTGCTAAAGAAATTTCATTTTCTTCGTGAATAGCACTTAAAAGTATGGTGAGTTTTATTATTAAAAGTGTATTTTCATTAAAGTCGTAATTTTTTTCTTCAAAGTATTTTAAGCAAAGTAATGCTCTATCTAATGCACTATAAGCACCTTCTTCTTCGAGTAAAAATTTACTTTGAGTAAGAGGTTTGCAAAAATCTTTTAAAATATTAGCATCAGCAAGAAGTTTTAAAAGAGCAAAAGAATGCTTTCTTTCTAAAATTTTCTTGAATAATTCTAGGTTTTCATCTTTATTTTCTGCTCTTTTTAACGCAAAAATGAGTTTAATATCAAAATTATGATCTTTATCATCTAATTTTATAAGTTGATTTAATATCAAGCTTAGGTTTTTACTTTCGCTGGAATAAGTACAAAAGCTATCTTGTGTTTCATAAAGCTTACTATCTTTATAGTGTTTTTCTTGGATACACCTTGCTAAAAATTGCGTATAAATTCCACAAGTTTGCATACATTGCATAGCTTTTTGAATAAGTATGGATTTAAGATCTAAATTTTTCTTTTCTTTTTTTTGCATTAAGTTGGCAAGTTCTTGTGAATTTTGTATTAAAAATAAATTAGTGTTTTTGCCTTCTAAAAGATTCATTGCGCATTTAAGTGAAAATAAAAAATCACTTGCAAGTTTAAATTCACTTAATTCTTTTTCATTGATAAAATTAAGCATATAATTTTTAGGAGAATCTTTAAACAAAATACTTAAATTTTCTATATCAAGTTGCTCATCTAAACCGCCAAAATTTTTATTGATGTCAAATTCTTGCTTGATTAAAGGTTGATGATATGGGTTAAATTCTTGCAAGATTTTTAAAGCAAATTCTTCTTTTAATTCATCTTGAGCTTGAGAAATTTTTTCTTTGATTTGTTTGAATAAAATCTTAGATCCACAAATATAACGATATTGTAAAATATTTTGTTTTAGCTCATTTTTGGCTATATTGTAAAGTCCATTTATTTCACAAATTTGATAATTGATATTTAAATTAATATCATTTAATGAAGTAATAAATGCTTTCATTAAAGGCTTGATATTGTAAGCTTTTATATCTTTATAAATAAGCAATAAATCAACATTTTCTTTTATACTTAAATTCATTTTAGCATATTGTTTAATAGCGATAATACAAAAAGGGAATTTATCATTATGCGGAAAATAATCATCGAAAAAATCATTCAAAACAAGCTCATAAACATCTTCTATAAAACGATCAATTTCTTTAGAGTGATAAAAACTAAATGAGCCTTGTTTTAAAAAAAGTCTAGAGCAATAAGCTTCATAATCTTTTAAAGAATTTTTTAAATTTTGAATTTTTTGCATATTCATTTTTGATAATAATCCCTTTATTTTGATTTTTAATATCATACCAAAAATACTTTGTATTAAATTTTAAGTAAGTAGAAACTATAATTGTAATTTAAATTTAAAAAATGGTAAGAATATGCAAACAATTATAGAAAAACTAGAAAAACAAGAAAGATTAAATGAAGAAGAAGCTAATAAACTTTGGGATTTAGAGCTTTTTACTTTAGGCAAATACGCACAAAGAATTCGAACTAATTTACACGGTAAAAAGGTTTATTTTAATATCAATCGCCATATTAACCCTACAAATATATGCGCAGATACTTGTAAATTTTGTGCTTTTTCAGCACACAGGAAAAATCCTAATCCTTATACTATGTCCCACGAAGAGATAATGAAAATAGTCGATGAAACAGTTTTAAGAGATACAAAAGAAATTCATATCGTTTCAGCGCATAATAAAAACACTTCATGGCAGTGGTATTTGGAGATTTTTAAAATGATTAAAGAAAAATATCCATTTTTACATATTAAAGCCCTAACTGCTGCTGAGATTGATTTTTTGAGCAGGGCTTTTAATATGAGCTATGAAGAAGTGATAGAAAAAATGCTTGAATACGGCGTTGATTCTATGCCAGGTGGTGGGGCTGAAATTTTTGATGAGGAAGTTAGAAAAAAAATTTGCCATGGTAAAGTAAGTAGTGAAAATTGGTTAAAAATTCATAAGCTTTGGCATGAAAAAGGTAGACAAAGTAACGCCACAATGCTTTTTGGGCATATAGAAAGCAGAGAAAATAGAATTAATCATATGATAAGATTGAGAAATCTTCAAGATCAAACCGGTGGTTTTAATGCTTTTATTCCTTTGGTTTGGCAACAAGATAATAGTTTTATTACAGGTAAAAAACCACTTGGTTCGGTAGAAATTTTAAAAACCTTGGCTATTGCAAGGATAGTGCTTGATAATATTAAAAATATCAAAGCTTATTGGGCAACTATGGGTATAAATTTAGCTATGGTAGCTCAAGATTTTGGCGCAAATGATTTAGATGGTACTATAGAAAAAGAAAGCATACAAAGTGCAGGTGGCGCAAAAAGTTCAAATGGCTTGAGTTTAAAAACTTTTGTAGAAATGATTCAAAGCTCAGGTTATATAGCGATAGAACGAGATAGTTTGTATAATGAATTAAAAACTTACTAAGGATAAAAATGGATTTTTTTAAACTTAAAGAACATAATAGTGATGTAAAAACTGAAATTTATGCAGGTATTGCTACTTTTTTAGCAATGATTTATATCATACCGGTTAATGCAAATATTATGAGTAATTCAGGTATGCCGCTAGAAGCTTTAATTGTTGCAACTGCTTTAGTAACCATTATAGCTACTACTTTTAGTGCTTTTTTCTCTAATACTCCTGTGGCTATGAGTGTAGGTATGGGGTTAAATGCGTATTTTACTTTTAGTGTGTGTAATACCTATCAAATTCCTTGGCAAAGTGCTTTGGGGACGGTGTTTTTATCGGGTATTGTTTTTACTTTATTATCTTTTACTAATTTTAGAATTTGGGTGATAAAAAGCATACCAAATGATTTAAGAAAAACCATATCAGCAGGTATTGGAACCTTTATAGCCTTTATGGGACTTGTGCAAATGGGGATTATCGCCAAAAGCGAAGCAACCTTAGTAGGTTTGGGTGATTTTTCAAGCACTAAAGTGCTTTTTGGATTATTTGGTTTGTTTTTGGTTTTTGTTTTTTGGGCTTGGAGGATTAAAGCTGCATTTATCCTAGCTGTTTTTGTGAGTGCTTTGTGTGCTTGGATTTTTGGTATTGATGGAGCCAAGTTTCCTGAACAACTTTTATCTTTACCAGTTATTAGTGGAGATAATGGCTTAAGTGCTATATTTGGTAAGCTTGATATTAAAGGAGCTTTAGAACTTAGTATGATTCCTATAGTACTTACTTTTTTTGTTACTCAGCTTTTTGATAGTGTAGGTACAATCACAGGTGTAGGCTCAAGAGGAAAAATCTTTGATGATCCAAAGCAAGGTGAGAAAAAATTAGGTAAAACCTTAGGTGCTGATGCGGCTAGTTCGGCTATGGGAGCTGTTATTGGAACTTCTACTGTAACTGCTTTTGTAGAAAGTTCAGCAGGAGTGGAAGCAGGTGGTAGGACAGGGCTTACAGCTTTGGTTACTGCTATATGTTTTGTTTTTACTTTATTTTTACTGCCAGTATTTAAAGCTATTCCTGCAAATTCTATTTATCCTATTTTAGTGCTTGTTGGAGTTTTAATGTTTATGGAAGTTGCAAATATTAATTTTAAAGATAAAGCAATAGCTGTGAGTGCGTTTTTTATTATTATTATGATGCCGCTGACTTATTCTATTACTACAGGTTTTGCTTTTGGATTTATTGCGTATTTATTTATGCGTATTATGCAAAAAGAATTTGATAAAATCAACCTTGGTATTATTGTATTAAGTGCGATTTCATTGTTAGTATTTTTATTACAATTTTTATAGGAAGTGATTATGTATTATTATACTTATGAAGAATTTCAAAAAGAAATTATTCCTTTTACACGCAAAATTAAGGAAGAATTTAATCCTGATGTGTTACTTGCCATTGCAAGAGGTGGTATGACTTTGGGGCATTTTTTAGCAGAAGGTATGGGCAATAGAAACTTGTTTTCTTTAAATTCTATTCATTATGAAGATACTCAAAAGCTAGATACGATTAAAATTTTTAATATTCCCGATCTTAGTTCATATAAAAAAGTTCTTTTGGTAGATGATATTATAGATAGTGGTGAAACTATGATAGAAATCAAAAGAGTTTTAATGGAAAAATATCCTCATTTAGAACTCAAAGTAGCAAGTGTTTTTTATAAACCTTCAGCATTACTAATCCCTGAATTTTATATAAAAGAAGCTAAAGAATGGATTGACTTTTTTTGGAGTATTAAAATTTAGCTTTAAATCAAATACAAATGTTATAATATTATTTTGACTTTATTTTGTTAAGAAAGGATGTCTTATGAGTTTAACAAGAAGAAAATTTCTAAAAGGACTTGCTGCTACTTCAGCGATTGCTTCGGTCAATCCTTTGATGGCTGCAAGCGAGGGAACTAAATTTTATGATACTAAAAAAATTCCTCACGCAACTCACTTTGGTGCTTTTTGGGCTGAAGTAAATTCAGAAGGAAAACTTGTAAAAGTTACACCGCAACAATCTGACAAACATCCTTCTATTATTACTGATGCTATCATTGATAGAACTTATTCAGATACTAGGGTAAAGTATCCTTGCGTTAGAAAAAGTTTTTTAGAAGGAAAAAAAAGACCTAAATTAAGAGGCAAAGAGCCTTTTGTAAGAGTAAGTTGGGAAAAAGCTTTAGAGCTTGTATTGCAAAAATTAAAAGAAACTCCTATTGAAAATTTATTTAACGCAAGTTATGGTGCTTGGGGGCATGTAGGTTTATTGCATAATTGTAACTCAGTAGCAGGAAGATTTTTTAACACTGCTTTAGGTGGTCACATCGGCACTGATGGAGAGTATAGTAATGGAGCTGCTGGTAAAGTTAATGCTAGTATAGTAGGGGATTTAGAGGTTTATTCTTTGCAAACTTCTCACGATGTTATCTTAGAAAATACCCAAGTTTATGTTTTATGGGGAGCTGATCTTTATAAATGTAACCAAATTGACTTTAAAGTTGCAAATCGTGGTAATGATGAGTATTATAAAAAATACAGTAAATCAAATATCAAATTTATTACTATTGATCCTCAATACACCCAAACAGCAGAGATTTTAAATGCCCAGTGGATTAAAATTCGTCCAAATACCGACGTAGCTTTAATGCTTGGTATGATGAATTATTTATATAAAAGTGGAAAATACGATAAAAAATTCATTGAAAAATATACTGATGGTTTTGACAAATTCTTACCTTATTTGCTTGGAAAAACTGATGGTATTGATAAAACTCCAGCTTGGGCTGCAAATATTACCGGCGTTGAAGAAAAAGTTATCACAAGCTTAGCAGATACTTTTGTGAAAAATAGAACTTTCTTAGCAGGTAACTGGGCTATGCAAAGAGCACATCATGGTGAGCAAGCTGATTGGACTTTAATGGTTTTAGCTTCAATGATAGGTCAAGTAGGCTTACCTGGCGGTGGATTTGGCTTTTCTATGCATTATTCAGGTGGTGGACAAGCATTTTCAGGAGTAAGATTACCAGTAGGCTTACCACAAGGTAAAAATAATCTTGATACTAATATTCCTGCAAGTAGAGTTTCAGAGGCAATTTTAAATCCTGGTAAAACAGTTAAGTTTAAAGGTAAAGAAATCACCTATCCAAAAATCAAAATGATGTATGTAGTGGGTGCTTCTGTATTAGGCCATCATCCGGATACAAATGAGCTTATTAAGGCTTTAAGAACACTTGATACATTAATCGTCCATGAGCCTTGGTGGACACCTATGGCAAAAATGGCTGATATTGTATTACCTTCAACTACAACTTTAGAAAGAGATGATATTAGTTTTGGTGGTTCTTATTCTCAAGATTATGTTTATGCTATGAAAAAAGTAATCGAACCTTATTTTGAAAGTAGAAATGACTATGATATTTTTGAAGAATTAGCAAAAAGAATAGGTGAGAGAGAACATAAAAAATTCACCGGTGGTAAAACTAAACAACAATGGCTTGAAGGTTTTTATGGCAGAAGTGATTGTCCTTATTATATGGAATTTGCTGATTTTTGGAAACAAGGTTTTATTCATTTTGAAACTCCAAAAGAAGCTTACAACTTTGTAAGACACTCTGAATTTAGAGCTGATCCTGTAGCAAATAAACTTGCAACAGAAAGTGGAAAAATTCAAATTTATTCACCAAAATTTGAAAAATATAACTTGGAAGACTTTAAAGCACATCCAACTTGGTTTGAACCAGCTGAGTGGTTAGGTAATGAAAAATTAGTTAAAAAATATCCTTTCCATTTAGTAAGCCCGCATCCAAGATATAGAGTGCATTCTCAGCTTGATAATACTTGGGTGAGAGATTTGTATAAAATTCAAGGTAGAGAGCCTGTGATGATTAATACTAATGATGCTAAAAAGCTTGGTATTACTCATGGAGAAGTTGTAGAAGTATATAATGATCGTGGATCACTTTTAGCAGGTGCTTTTGTAACAGATAATATCATGGAAGGGGTTATTAGTATCCAAGAGGGTGCTTGGTATGACCCTGAAGATGTAAGCGATAGCAAGCCAAGATGTAATGCAGGTCATGTAAATGTTTTAACAAGCTCAAGACCAACTTCAACTATGGCTCAAGCAACTAGTGTAAATACTTGTCTAGTGGGTATTAAAAAACTAAAAGAAGTTATAAAACCTTATAACTCAACCACACCACCAGAAATTATAGGAGCTTAATAATGAAGAAGATTATATCAGTATTGACTTTTTTAGCTAGTGCTTTATTTGCTAAAGATATGTTTATTTTTAATGAAAAAATAGATCTTTTAGATAGTGCTAGTAAAAAAGTAGTAGGACAAATTTATGAAGGCTCTAAAGTAGAGCTTATAAAAGAAGAGGGTGAATATTCTTTAATCAAAGTTAAAGGCGAGGTTGTGGAGTCAAATCCAAAAAGCCTTGCTTATACCAAAGATGGAATTTATCTTTTACTTACTTTAAATGCTAAAAATGCAAGCAATGAAATGGAATTTTTAGTTAAAAGTAAAGATTTAACCGATCAAGAAATTCTTGCTTGGGATGAGATAGAATTAACTTATTATGATACTTGTACAAGTTGTCACGCAGCGCATAAACCAAAAGAACATTTAATGGAAGAATGGGATGCATACTTATCTGCTATGCAAGGTTTTGCAAAAATTACTGACGCAGAAAAAGATAGAATTTTAAGATTTTTACAATCTCACGCAAGTAATGGTCCTGTAAAACTTGACTAATCAAAAATGAAAAGGTATTTGCTAGCCGTTTTATTTTTTGATTTTTGTGCTTTATTGTATGGCATAAGCACTGTATCTATAAGCTACAATGAAGCACAAATTTATTTTTATGATCATAGCTTAATTGCTATGATCGCTAGATTTGGTACTACTCTTTTTGGTCAAAATGACTTTGGGTTAAGACTACCT
This sequence comes from Campylobacter sp. W0066.2, assembly GCF_024723515.1. Taxonomy (NCBI): domain Bacteria; kingdom Pseudomonadati; phylum Campylobacterota; class Epsilonproteobacteria; order Campylobacterales; family Campylobacteraceae; genus Campylobacter; species Campylobacter sp. W0066.2. Next base: position 122,152 of record NZ_JANQCV010000003.1, read on the forward strand.
TTTGTTTTATTGCACTCTTTAAGTTGTATTTTATTATACATTTTAGCTTTAAAATATACCAAAACTTCTTTTGATGCTTTTGTTTCTGTAGTACTTTTTATATTACTCCCTGGTAGTGTAGCTAGTGCTTTACTTATTAATGAATCAAGCGTTGTGATATTTTTCACACTTTTAATTTTAGTATTATTTGAATACAAGAAAATATTTTTATTTTATATTTTTTTAGTTTTAGTTCTTTTTGTAGATGGAAATTTTGCAATTTTATACTTGTCTTTTTTCTTCTATGCAATTTATAAAAAAGATAAATTACTTATTATATGCTCTTTGATTTTATTTGCTATTGCAATGAGTGTTTATGGGTTTGATGCAAGTGGAAAACCTAAGGGGTATTTTTTGGATACTTTGGGTATTTTTGTAGCTTGTTTTTCTCCTTTAATTTTTCTTTATTTTTTTTATGTTATTTATAGAATTCTTTTACAAGATGATAAGCCACTTTTATGGTTTATTAGCGCAAGTACTTTTGTTTTTTGTTTAATTTTTTCCATAAGACAAAGACTTTTTTTAGAAGACTTTTTACCTTTTTGTGTGGTTTGTACTCCTTTGTTAATTCGTTATCTAATGTCTTCTTATCGTTCAAGAATGCCACAATTACGCCTAAAACATAAAATTTTTATAGAATGTTCTTTGATATTTTTATTATTTTTTTATCTTGGTATTGTTTTTAATCAAAGTTTTTATTATTTATTGAAAGATCCTAAAAAACATTTTGCCTATGATTATCACATAGCCAAAGAATTAGCACTAAAATTAAAACAGCGCAATCTTACGCATATTTTTACACAAGATAAAGAATTAGCCTTAAGGCTTAAATTTTATGGTATTTCTAAAGGTAAGCTAGAGCTTCATTCTAGTAAAAAAGCTAGTAAGATCTATGTTAGTTTAGGTATGCATAAAGTTTATTATTCTATAAAATGAAACAAGCTTTTACTTTAATAGAATTAGTTTTTGTTTGATTATATTATCTTTATTGTTTTCTATGGCTTATGTTTATTATAAGCCTGATTATTTGCGTTTAGGAGCTGAGCAAGTTTTAAATGATATTAAATACACAAGACATTTAGCTTTAATGCAAAATGATTTTAGAGCTAAAGAATTTAACATTGCTAAACGAGAGTGGTTTAAGGCTAAATGGCAGCTGTATTTTATACGCTCAAAATCTGCCACTAATAATGAGCAAACCTATACCATTTTTTTAGACAAAAATGGCGATGGTAATGCAAACATAGGTAAAAATATGATTAATAAAGACAGAGAAATAGCTGTTGATCTTATCAACCCTGATATATTAATGAACTCAGGTCAAAGTGGAGTGATAAATCAAAATGATTTCAAGGCAAATTTAAAATACAATATAGAAAAAACTTATGGTATATCTAAAGTTTTATTTGAAGGTGCTTGTAAAGGAAGTACGCGTTTAGTTTTTGACGATCATGGTCGTTTATATACGCCTTTAAAAATGCTACACGTGTTTATGATAAACTTGCTTCTTTTAATAATAATTGTATTATAAGATTATCTAATAACCAAAATCAACATATATGTATTGTTATAAATCCTATTAGTGGCTATGCTTATATCCCTAAATTTTCTTCAAATAAATCACAAAATATAACACTTAATAATAAAAACACCTACTGTCATACTTTATAAATTATATTGACTATAAATTGTTCCA